>JAEXRB010000211.1 GCA_023438325.1 Pseudomonadota bacterium
CGGCGCTGAAATCCGCCTATGCCGGCTGGAACGGAACCACAGCCGTGCATGACTACCACTGGTGGGACGCGATCCACACGGGCGGCGGGGTTTGTGGTGCCGATGCGCCGGCGCCTTGCGACGACCACAACCACGGCAGCCACACCATGGGCACGATGGTGGGCGATGATGGCGGCGCCAATCAGATCGGCGTGGCCCCCCAGGCGCGCTGGATCGGTTGCCGAAACATGGATCAAGGCGATGGCACGCCATCGCGCTATGCCGAATGTTTCCAGTTCTTCCTCGCGCCAACGGATCTGGCGGGCGCCAACCCCGATCCGGCGCGCGCGCCGCACGTCATCAACAACTCCTGGGGATGTCCGGCTTCGGAAGGCTGCACCGATCCGGACATCCTGCGCACGTTGGTGGAAAACGTGCACGCCGCCGGCATTCTGGTGGTGGTATCGGCTGGAAACGCCGGCAGTGGCTGCAACACCGTGCGGGATCCTGCCGCGATCTACGCCGCCAGTTTCACCGTGGGGGCCACCACCTCCAGCGACGCGATGGCGACGTATTCCAGCCGTGGCCCGGTCACGGTGGATGGCAGCCAGCGGATCAAGCCGGATATCGTGGCGCCGGGCAGCAGTGTGCGATCGGCGAATCGGAACAACGGCTACTACAATTCCAGCGGCACCAGCATGGCCGGCCCGCATGTCGCGGGCGCGGCCGCTTTGTTGATGAGTGCCGATCCTAGCCTCAAGCGTGATCCCGAGCGCGTCATCGATCTGCTTCAGCGCAGTGCAGTGCCGGTCGCCTCCACTCAGGAGTGCGGTGGCATTCCCGCCAGTGTTCTCCCCAACGCCGTGTTCGGCCATGGCCGCATCGATGTTGCCGCCGCGCTGACCTTGCTGATGCAGCAAGCGCCCGTGTTCGACGACGGTTTCGAGACGCTTGCCGGCTCAGAATGAATCGGCAGGCACCCGCACGAAACCTTCCATCAGGATGCGCGCGCTGCGGCTCATCACGGCCTTGGTGACCGACCACTGCCCTTCCTTCAGTGCCACCGCCGCGCCCACGCGCAAGGTGCCGGAAGGATGGCCGAAACGCACCGCTTCACGCGCACCGCCGCCGGCAGCGAGATTCACCAGCGTGCCGGGCACCGCCGCCGCCGTGGCAATCGCCACTGAAGCGGTGCCCATCATGGCGTGATGCAGTTTGCCCATCGACATCGCCCGCACGTTCAAATCGATATCGGAGGCCGCGATGGCCTTGCCGCTGCTGGAAACATAATCTTTTGCAGGCGCAACGAAGGCGACCTTCGGTGTGTGCTGGCGCTTCAGCGCTTCGTCCGCGGTCTTGATCAAACCCATGCGCAAGGCACCGGCCACGCGGATGGCTTCGAGCTTTTCCAGCGCCGCCTTGTTCTCGTTGATCGCCGGTTGCAGCTCGGTGCCGTCGTAACCGATGTCGGCTGCGTTGACGAACACGGTGGGGATGCCGGCACTGATCATCGTGGCCTTGAGCATGCCGATGCCCGGCACATCCAGTTCATCCACGAGATTGCCGGTGGGGAACATCGAGCCGCCACCTTCGCCCTCGCCTTCGTCGGAAGGATCGAGAAACTCCAGCACGATTTCCGCCGCCGGGAAGGTCACCCCATCCAGCTCGAAATCGCCGGTTTCCTGCACCTGCCCATTCGTCACCGGCACGTGCGCGAGGATGGTCTTGCCGATGTTGGCCTGCCAGATGCGCACCGTGCAGATGCCGTTTTCCGGCACCTTGGCGACATAGCCGGCGTGGATCGCAAACGCGCCCGCCGCGGTGGAAAGGTTGCCGCAGTTGCCCGACCAATCCACGAAATCGGTGTCGATGCTGACCTGCCCGTAGAGGTAATCCACATCGTGACCGGGCTTGCCCGACGGTGACACGATCACGCCCTTGCTGGTACTCGACGTGGCCCCGCCCATGCCATCGGTCTGCTTGCCGTAGGGATCGGGCGAACCGATCACGCGCTGGAACAATCTGTCGCGCGCCTGACCCGGCACGCGTGCCGCTTCGGGCAAATCTTCAAGGCGGAAGAACACGCCTTTGCTGGTGCCGCCACGCAGGTAGGTGGCGGGGATGCGGATTTGGGGGGCGTGACTCATGACGTTGCTCTCGGATGACTTGAGCCCGCTGTATGCGGGAGGGGTGTGCGCGACGGATTCATGCGCCGTCGGGAATTTCCGGTTCCACCAGGTGCGCGAGTTGTTCGAGCGATTCCTGCCAGCCCAGATAGCAGAATTCCACGGGAATCGCGGCGGGAATGCCGGCCTGGACGATCGACAACTCGGTGCCGCAAGCCACCGCACGCAGCTTTGCCTCCACCTTCATCTGACCGGGCAAGGCGGGATTGTCGAAACTATCGGTGTAACGGATGAGTTCGTTCGGCACCAACTCCTCGTACCTTCCGCCGAAGCTGTGGCTGGAGCCGGTGCCGAAGTTGGTGAACTGCATGCGGTACCCGCCGCCCACGCGGACATCGGATTCGAGCATGCGCGCGGTGAAGCCATGCGGTGGTGACCATTTGACCTGCGCATCAGGATCAATGAACGCGCGATACACCCGTTCCGGCGGTGCGCGCAGGACACGATGCAGGCGGACGGTGCCGGGTTGTGGCGTGGTGGTATCGGACATGACGTGATCTCCGGTCGGACGGTTACGCCAGTGTGATGCGGGGATCAGGCAGGCTGCAACGCCGGCAACTGAATCACGTTCAATGATGCCGCATCGCGATTGAACATCAGCCGTCGTGTTGATGGCGCCATGGAGCACCGCTCCGAAAGGCTTGTACTTGCAGTTTGCGGTACAGGTCTGGAATTGGCTGGCGCCAGCAGACGAGGTGGATGCTGGCGAGATTGGCGCACGGAATGAAACACCACGTTCCTCGCATACTGCAGGCAGCGACATTGAAAATGGCCGCACATGTGACGATTTAGGTGTGCACGTTCACATTGATACCGGAGCCCGCCATGAGCCAGTCCCCGATCCTCTCCATCGCCTCGCTTGCCACTCCGTGGCGCGGCGCCGATCCCTTCCTGTTCATGGCGCACCATCTGGATTTCTATCCCGAGGGTGACGGCGCCCTGGCGCCTCGGGCATCCCTGGACGGGCGGCAGATGGGTTCGGATTTCGGCGGCAAGGATGGCTGGAACATGTACCACGGCGAGCGTGTGCCGGGATTTCCGGCGCATCCGCATCGCGGCTTTGAAACCATCACCATCGTCACGCAAGGCTATGTGGATCACGCCGATTCGCTCGGCGGCAAGGCGCGCTATGGCATGGGCGATGTGCAGTGGCTCACGGCGGGCGGCGGGATCATGCATTCGGAGATGTTTCCGCTGCTGCACGCCGAGGCCGACAACACTCTGAATCTGGCACAGGTCTGGCTGAATCTTCCGGCGGCCAACAAGATGGCGCCGGCGCATTTTTCCATGTTCTGGAACGAGGACATTCCGGTGGTGGATGAGCCGGAAGGTGTGAGCGTGCGGGTAATCGCCGGAGGCTATGGCGATGCGCAGCCATTGTCGCCGCCGCCAGATTCCTGGGCTGCCAAACCGCAATCTCAAATTGCCATCTGGTTGACGCAGATTCCTGCCGGCGCAAGCTGGAAGGTGCCGGCGGCCGGGGCGGGTTTGTCGCGTTCACTGCATCTGCTGGTAGGCGATGGCCTGGACATCAATGGTGTGGCATTGCCGAAGCGGCATCTGGCCGAGGTGCGTTCGGAGGCCGCCCTGACCATTCGCAATACCGGAGCGACCGAAGCGCAAGTGCTGCTGTTGCAGGCACGCCCGATCCGCGAGCCGGTGGCAAGCTACGGGCCGTTCGTGATGAACACGCCGGAGCAGATCCAGCAGACGTTCGTCGATTTCCAGCGCACCCGGTTCGGTGGTTGGCCGTATCCGGATGGCGCGCCCACGCATGGTGACGAGGTCCGTCGATTCGCGGTGTATCCGGGCGGGCAAGAATCCACGCCGGGTGCGTGATGCGAGCAGTGGCGGGAATGTTCTGATTGCTGCATTCCCGCCCGTAGCGGTGGCTCAGAGCCAGTTGATCTTCTTGAAGTAGATGTACAGGCCGCCGACCACGGCGCCCACGACACCGATCAGGATCGGGTAACTGTAAGTGCCGTGCAGTTCGGGCATCACATCGAAGTTCATGCCGTACCAACTGGCCACAAGGGTAGGCGCGGCCAGCAGGGCGGCCCAGCCCGCCAGACGCTTCACCACTTCGCCTTGTTTCAACGTGACCAGCGCCTGGTTCACGCTCAGCGCGGTGCCGAGCATGTCGCGCAGCACGTCGATGGTTTCGTTGGTGCGCAATGAGTGGTCGTGTACATCGCGGAGATAAAGGCGAACCTCTTCGGGAAAGGAGATGCTCGGATTGCGCATGAGCTGCGACAGCACGTCCTGCATGGGCGTGACCGCAACGCGCATGTAGGTGAGCTCGCGCTTGAGATCGTACAGCTGGGTGACGATGCGACGATCGAATGTCTCTTTGACGATGTCCTTTTCCAGTGCCAGCAAGGTCTGCTTGAAGGTGTTCACCAGTGGCAGATAGTTGTCCACGATGGCATCGAGCACGGCGTACAACGCGTAAGGTGGGCCGAGCGCGAGCATCTCCGGTTCGCGTTCGATGCGGGTGCGTGCGGGGGCATAGGACAACGAAGCGCCGTGTCGCACCGTGACGAGATAGCGCGGGCCGAGAAAAATGTGGGTTTCACCGTAGGCGATGCGGTTTTCAACTTGCTGTGCGGTACTGGCAACCACGAAGAGCGAATTTCCATAGCCTTCCACCTTCGGGCGCTGGTGTGCTTTCTGGGCATCTTCAATGGCCAGGTCATGCAGGCCGAACTCTTCCTGAAGCAGGGCAAGCACTTCGTCGTCCGGCTCGTACAAGCCGATCCAGACAAAGCTGCCATCGTCGATTTCCAGCGCTTCGCTGACATCTTCGATATGGATAGTGCTGCGTTGGCCATCTTTCGCGTAAATGGCGCAATTGACGACACAAGCGGGGTTTTCGCGTGACAGATTCATGCCGGCATCGTGCGTCAGCATGGCGTGGCGGGCAAGCGACGACGAAATGGTCCCCGGCAGGCTGGTCCATCAATGAAAAAGAAACGTGTGAACGCGCCCTTTTTCGCAAGAACCAGGAGCATATGATTTCAGGTGGTCAACTGGTGGACGTGTTCGAAAAGGACTTGCGACAAATCGCCAGCACCATCTGATTTGGGCATGGTCGGCTGTGGCGCATTGACAGTCATGGAGTCGAGTTACCCGGGCCGCACAGATAAAAATCATGACGGCGGTTCACATCATCATTCAGCAGGCGCATCAGCCCGTGTTGCCCAATCTGGCTTTGATCATTGCCCAGTCGCGGCTTTTAGGCATGACGAACTCGTAGCCGTCACCCGCGCGGCGCGCCCATAGTTCGCCGATG
Organism: Pseudomonadota bacterium; assembly: GCA_023438325.1. Taxonomy (GTDB): domain Bacteria; phylum Pseudomonadota; class Gammaproteobacteria; order Xanthomonadales; family Xanthomonadaceae; genus Denitratimonas. Next base: position 5,458 of record JAEXRB010000211.1, read on the forward strand.
TGGCGCTTTTCAACTTGCGCAGGTTCGTCATAACGATCCGCGCCTTTGTATTCGATGACCAACACGCGACCATCCCGCATGCGCACCAGAAAATCCGGATAAAACCGATGGCGCGAGGTCGGCAATGAGAACGCGCCGGGTTTGCGTTCCACGTTGCGCACCCAATCACGTACGCCTTCGAGTCGATTGGCGATGAAGTCCGCGCACTCGAATTCCTCGCCCTGCGATTTCAGGTTGCCGATCTGCGGGAAGAAGTGCTTCGGCAGCGTGACAAAGCCGTTGTATTGCCAATCCCACGCATAGCGACCACTGGAAAACACGCATTGCAGGCGTTCATCGGCACTCAAGCGTGGCTCATCACCGATCAGATCCAGGAAACGCTGTTCGAAACCGCGCTGGCGCACGGCCTCGATGCGTGCCAGCAAGGCATCCCGCAGACGCGCCTTGCGATAGGCCAATTCATCCAGCGTGAAACCACGGGTTTGCTGCAAGTGATGCAACGCGCCGGAAAGCCATGCCGCCAATTCTTCCGGCTCGATGTCGGCCTTGACCAAGCAGCGCTCCAGCCACCACAAAAGCTCCGCCTCGCTGGCCGATTCACGCACCCCGAACAAGCCCATTTGCACATCGAGCCGTTCCAGCGGATCGAGCATGATCCGGCCTGCCTCGCCCAAGCCCAGGCGGGCGCGTTGCAGGGTTTCCACGTCACGCGCAAAGCTCGCATCATCCAGCCGGGCATCCGCATCGGCCAATGACAAAGTGCCTTCCAGCGGCGGTGCATCGCCCAATTCACACAACCAATCGGCTTGCGACCATGCCAGCAGGGGCAATGCGAAGGTTTCCCCGCGTTCGGAGGGTGTCGGTGCAGGTGGCTCACTGGGTGACAGCAGCCGGCTGAACGCCTGTTCCACCGCCGGCAATGCATCGGCTGCACCGGAGTCGGCAAAGGCGTCTTTCAGTGCCTTCTGATCCTTGGCGCTCCATTCACCTCGCAAGGTGAGGCTGCCGGTTTCAGGCGAAACATCCAGCTTGTTTTCGATGCGCTTGCGGGTGGCCTCCGGCATCGCGGAAAAATCTGGCAACGCTACCTGATCCCCGACCATCGGGAGGGCGATGGTGACACTGGCGCGGCTGCGGAAAAGATCCTCCAGACCATTGCCGTCAGGCATGCCATCCAAGGCCGTGGTGCGCACCAACTCTTCGGCATCCTGTCGCTCGAAGCCGGCCTGCACCAAGCCATCACGCAAGGTGGCGGCCACCTGCGCGATGCTGTCTGAAACAGCGAACGCATACGCACGATTGAGCGTTGCGTTCTGCTTGCGCCGCACCTGCGGCATGCGCAACACACGACCCAGAATCTGCTCCAGTGCCATTTGCGTGCTGCTGCCACGGAAGCTCATCAACACATAGGCGGCAGGCCAGTCCCAGCCTTCGCGCAACTTGTCTGCTGTGATGACGAAACGCAGCTGCCGCGCATCGGCCTCGCTCAGTTCGTCAACACCGCTGGCTGAGCGGGCAATCTGTTCTGCCGGAATGTTGAAGTGCTCGATCAGCGCCTCGCGCACGCGATCCACCGTCATTGCATCAGGGTTGTCCTTCTGCTGGCGCTCGGCCTGCAACAGCATGATCGGGCGCAACGCTTCACCGGTTGCCACACGTTCGGCATCGGCATCGGTTTGCAAACGCCCAAGGCAGGCAATGGCTTCACGCAAGGCAATGCGCCAATCCGGATGCACCGCCATGTCCACCGGCAGCTTGATCATGTCTTCGGCCTGCAAGGTGGAAGCCGAAATGGACACCAAGACATTGGAAGGCTGATGCATGCGATCCGGTGTGGCGGTCATTTCCAGCACGGCACACGGTTTGAGCCGCGCCAGCGTATCGAACGCCAGTGCCGTGCCCTGATTATGGGCCTCGTCCACCACCACGAAGGGACGCCGCAGCGCCAAGGCCTCCACCAACGAATAGCCACTGCCTTCGATGCCACGGAAATGGTCCATCAGCGCGCCGTTGCTGCGGTACACCGCCAACCGCTCGGTATCGGCCTGCTTGAAGGCTTGCATCGTGGCCACGATGACCGTGTCGTGACTGTCCAGTACCGAAGGCGGCACCGACAGCGCTTCGTCGATATCCAGCACCGCCACCTCGCCGAACAAGGTACGCAATTCGTTGTGCAGCAGTTCGCCCGGCGTGCGCAGCACGCGCAGGGTCTGGTTGCGGATTGCATCGGTGGGAACCAGCCACACCGTGAGGCTGTGCTCCACCGGCAACAGCGCCTGTTTGATCCGGTCGATGGCATGGCCGCCGATCAAGGTTTTGCCGCCGCCGGTAGGCACGCGCAAGCACACCACCGGCACATCCTCATCGGCCAGCGGCGCGGGGGCGTGGTACCGAATGCGGAAACCGAAGTTTTCCTGCGTGCAGTGCTCGAATGCCAAGCGACTGGCTTCACGCGTGCCGGGGTGCGCTTCTGCCTGTGCCCGATAGGCCCGCAGGAAGGCTTCGTAACGGTCGAGAATCTGCGATTGGTAGGTCTTGAGCGTCATGGCGTGTTCTTGTTTTTGCGTGCCGAAACGCGCCCGCGTTTGGCGAGTTGTTCCAGCGACCGGCTGGCCGCATCGAAATCCCGATCCACCGCCTGCGGCAAGGCATTCTGCTGATTGCGCCACAGATCAAATTGCTGGTGTGCATGTTGTAGCGCGGCATCGTGACTGACGCTGCCGGCATGTTCGAGCACCTCGCGCCCACCCAGTCGCAGGAAATCATCGAGCTTGGCGTTCCAGTCGGCCATCGTCATCGGTGTGCGATTGAGTGCCTGCAACTCGGCAAATTCCAGATACGCGGTGACGATGCGGTTGAGCGTTTCCAGTTCATCGGCTTTCAGATAGTTCTTGCCGACGGGCGCATCGTGCTTGCGCGGCACGGCACCGGGCGTGTTGGTCATGCCCATGTTCGGAAAGCTGGCATCGGCGCGCGCCATCACCACTTCGGCAGCGGTTTGCCCGTGCGCGGCCCAATGCTTCTTGTTCTGCACCGTGGCAAAAAAACGCCGGCTGGCTTCGGCATCGGCGTGGTAGTCGATACTGGTGGCGTAGATATCCAGCACCTTCTGCCAGAACATCCGTTCGGAAGAGCGGATGTCGCGTATGCGCGCCAGCAGTTCTTCGAAATAGCCGTCATTCGGCCCGCGCTTGAGGCGTTCGTCATCCAGCACGAAACCCTTGACCAGATAGTCCTGCAAGCGCTCGCTGGCCCATTGCCGGAACTGGCTGCCGCGTGGCGAGCGCACCCGGTAACCCACGGCCAGAATGGCTTCCAGGCTGTAGTGATCCAGCAGCCGACGTACCGTGCGGTCCCCTTCGGATTGAACAATCCGGAATTTCCGGACGGTTCGTTCAGGTTGAAGCTCGTCCTCGTCGTAAATGTTTTGCAGGTGTTCGCTGATGGTTTTGGGCGATACCTGAAACAGCTCCGCCATCTGCCGCTGGCTGAGCCACACCGAATCGCCTTCCAGCCGCACCTCCACTCGGGTGCGGGCGTCATCGCCGCGATACAACAGCAATTCCGAGCGCGGTGTATCGGGCTGGGTGCTCATGGTGCGATGCGCAGGTGATAAGGCAGTTGCCTGAAGGCGATGCCTAGGGCACGCAAGCGTTCGGGGCTGATGGCTGAGCGGGCGGCGTAGATCACCTTGGGGCCATCGTGTGGCGGCAGCGCCATCAGCAAGGGCGAGGTCAGCACGTTGCCGCCGTCGATGCGGCGATCTTTCAAGATGCCGTTGTAGAGCAGATACACCGCACGGCCTTCATGCACACCCAGCAGCGGGCTGGATGTATCCGCTTCGTTGCGGGCGGCACGGGATACCGGCAAGCCCATGCCGATTTCGATGAACCAGACAAAGCGCGCCAGTTCGGCAAACCGCACTTCCGGGTCGATATGCCCGCGTGCATCGAACAAGGGTTTGCCCAAGGTGCAGAACTGGAAGCCACCGCCCAGCCCGGCCACCGGCTCGCCTTTGGCGTTGGTGTAGCCCTGCGCCACGCGACGCACGCGCTCGGCGGTGACGTTCTTGGCAATGCCGTCATCCATTTCCACGAGGATGCAGCGGCGTGTGCCGCCGTCTTCGGCGTTCTGTTTCAGCACGGCGTGGCCGGTGGTGCCGGAGCCGGCGAAGCTGTCGAGGATCAGGGAATCCTTGTCGCTGGCGATTTGCAGGATGCGTTGGATCAGGCGGGTGGGTTTGGGGGTGATGAACACGTCATCACTGGTAGCAAATTCCACCACCTCCAGCAGCTCTTTCTTGGCTTCCTGTGTGTGGCCCACTTCTTTGTAGAACCACATTGTTTGCGGGACTACCCCATCCTTTACATCGGAGAGGAAACGCTTGGTTTGCGGAATAGCATTGCCATCCTTCCCCCACCAAATACGGTTATCTCGATCCAAGTCATCAAACTTCTCCTTGGAAACAGTCCAGTACCTCCCCTTCGGAGGAGCAGGGGTAACTTTCCCAGATGGTGACGTGACGGCATAGGTACCTTCGGAATAGTAATTCCTCGCCGACAAGTCACTGGTCTTCCAAGCGCCTCGTGGATCGTTGTCCGGGTTGCGGTAGGCCGCATTCTGGCCTTCTGTTCGCGGCAGGAGATTCGGTGTCCATTTTTCGGCATTGCCCGCATAGACAACCACATAGTCGTGGTCCTCGGAAAAGTGCCGTGCGGAGTTCTTGGGGGAATAGACCTTCTGCCACAACACCGTCGCCACAAAGTTTTTCGCACCAAAAATCTCATCCATCAACAGCCGCAGATTCGCCACCTCGTTGTCGTCGATAGAAACGAAAATCGCGCCATCCGCGCGCAGAAACTGCTTCAGCAGCATGAGGCGCGGATACATCATGCACAGCCAGCGGTCGTGCCGATCCAGGGTTTCGCCTTCCTTGCCCACCACTTCGCCCAGCCAGCGGCGGATTTCCGGGCTGTTGACGTTGTCGTTGTATGCCCAACCTTCGTTGCCGGTGTTGTAGGGCGGGTCGATGTAGATGCATTTCACCTGCCCGGCATAGCGCGGCAGCAGCGCCTTGAGCGCGAGCAGGTTGTCGCCCTGCACGATCAGGTTGCCGCTTTCGGCATCGCCACAGGAGTGTGCGGCCACCGGCGTCAGCAGGCGAAAGGGCACGTCTTTGTGATGTTTGGTCACGGCATCCTTGCCGATCCAGTTCAACGAGGGCATGCAGAAGTTTCCGGAACGAAGATGCAGAACAGTATTGTCATCTTTGTCTCAGCAGCTGCGACGGCGAATGACAGGATGGCGAGGGGCGAAATGCCTCATGCCTCGTCGGGCATCAAGACGTCCAAGCCGCGTGCGGTGTGCCAGATGCGGATGACATCGACGTGGCCGGGCAGGTCGAGGTAATAGACGAGGTGATGCTCGAAGCGCTTGAGCGGGAGAAAGCGCAACGGAACCGGCAGATCGAGCGCGTGCTCGGCATGGCGGGTGGTACCGATGGCGGGGTGGCGCTGGATCAGGTCGTAGGCCGCTTGCAGTGCATCGGCAAACGCCAATTCCAGCCTCAGGCCGCCTTGTAGGGCATACCAGGCCGCAGCTTCGTCTGCATCGCTTCTGGCTTGCTCCCGCAGGTGCAGTGGCTTCATGCGCCGGCCCGTTGTCTGGCGCGTTCACGCATCTTGTCGAAGTAGTCCGGTTCGATGGGCTCCGCCGGGCCGGAGGCCAACCCTTCGGCGATCAACTGTCGCAGGAAGGTGGCGGCTTTTTCGCGCTGGCGCTGACGCACCAGATCACGCATGTAATCGGAGGTGCTGGCAAAGCCGCCTTCGCGGACTTCCTCATCCACGAATTGCTTGAGCGGATCAGGCAGGGAAATGTTCATGGTGGCCATGGCGCACTCCTATGGCAAAAATTGCCACAGGAGTGTGCGCGGCTACCGGATGGGTTTCAAGCGCTCTTGTTCGCCGCCAAAAAGTCCTGGGCAAAACGTTGCAGCACGCCGCCGGCTTCGTAGATGGCCACTTCTTCGTCCGAATCCAGACGGCAGGTGACGGGCACATCGACCGTTTCGCCATTTTTGCGGTGGATCCGCACGATGAGATCGGCACGCGGTTGGCGTTCGCCGATCACGTCGAAGGTCTCGGTGCCGTCGATGCCATGGGTGTGGCGGTTCTGGCCGGGTTTGAACTCCAGCGGCAACACGCCCATGCCGATCAGGTTGGTGCGATGGATGCGCTCGAAGCCTTCGGCCACGATGGCTTCCACGCCGGCCAGGCGCACGCCCTTGGCAGCCCAGTCGCGGCTGGAACCCTGACCGTAATCGGCACCGGCGATGATGATCAGCGGTTGCTTGCGATCCATGTAGGTTTCGATCGCTTCCCACATGCGCATCACCTTGCCTTCCGGCTCCACGCG
>JAEXRB010000156.1 GCA_023438325.1 Pseudomonadota bacterium
CTCCATGACCCTGTGATGTTGAAACCCGAACAACCCTGTTTTCCCGCTTGCCCACGGGGCCTCCCGGCCCCAATCCCTCAAAACTCGCCGCGATACCAGTTGCGGACCCGCGACCAGATTCCGCCCACGCGCCCGCCGGTCAGCACCGGTCGGCGTAGCTGCTCATGTCGACTGCCCCACAGCAGCAATCCCGCGCCGGTGGCGTACTCGGGATTGCCGATGACCTCGCTCACGCCGGCGACCGACTGTGGAATACCGATGCGCACCGGCATGTGCAGCATTTCTTCGGCCAGCTCGGTGACGCCCTCCATCTTTGCCGCGCCACCGGTCAGCACCAGGCCGGCGCGGATCATCGGCGCGTAGCCGGTGCGCTCCAGCTCGGCCTGCACCATTTCGAAAATTTCCTCGTAGCGGCTCTGTACCGCTTCGGCCAGCGATTGCCGTGCGAGACGGCGCGGCGGACGATCGCCGACGCTGGGCACCTGGATGCTTTCCTCGGCAGTGGCCAGTTGTGCCAACGCGCAGGCGTAGCGCACCTTGATTTCTTCGGCATGCGGCGTGGGCGTGCGCAGCATGTGGGCGATGTCGCCGGTCACCTGATCGCCGGCGATCGGCAGCGAGGCGGTATGCCGGATCGCGCCCTGAGCGAACACCGCGATATCGGTGGTGCCTGCGCCGATGTCGACCAGCGCCACACCGAGGTCCTTTTCATCATCGGTCAGCACCGACTGGCTCGATGCGAGCGAGCCGAGCACCAGTTCATCGACCTGCAAACCGCAGCGATTCACGCACTTGGTGATGTTCTGTGCCGCCGACAGCGCACACAGCACCAGATGCGCACGTACTTCCAGACGCACCCCGGACATGCCGACCGGATGACGGATGCCCTCCTGCGAGTTGTCGACGCTGTATTCCTGCGCAATGGCGTGCAGGATGCGCTGATCCGACGGCACCGCAACGGCCTTGGCGGCCTCCAGCACGCGCTCCATGTCGCCGTAGCTGACCTCGCCATCGCGGATCGGCACGATGCCGGGCGAGTTGCGGCAATGGGTGTGGTTGCCGGAGATGGACGCATGCACGCAGCGGATCTCGCAGGCCGCGATGGACTCAGCCTCCTCGATCGCGCGCTGGATGGCGTTGACGGTGGATTCGATGTCCACCACCACGCCGCGCTTGAGGCCATTGGAACTGTGGCTGCCGATGCCGATTACCTCGACCGGACTGCCGGGCGAGTATTCGCCCACCAGCGCCTTCACCTTCGAAGTGCCGATGTCCAGTCCCACGATCAGGGATTTGTCGCCCTTGCGGTTCATGTCGAAAAGCCGGGAATGCGGAGGAGAGGGTTGGAAGGCGCCAAGGCCGTCGGGCGCGTTGCGCCCGGCATGCGGGCAGCAGGCACGGCAGCGCCGGAACCCGGCAGCTCGCCGGAATTCGCGCTGCTCCAGGCGATGGCAAAACCATTGGTGTAACGCAGGTCGATTCGATCGAACGGCCGGTGCTCGCCTTCGAGCAGCTGTGGCAACACCCGCACCAGACGTGCGATGCGCACTTCGGGCGCGGCGCTGCGGCCCACCATGATGCGGGCGCCGCCTTTCAGTTGCAGGCTCCAGCTTCCGCGCGGCGTCAGGCGTGCGCCTTCCAGAATCAATCCGGTGGCGGCCAGTTGCTGCTGCGCACGCTCGAAGAAGGCGATCACGTCTGCAACCCGATCATCCGGGCCGGACAGGCGCGGCAAACCCTGCACTTCGTCCGCACCGGGCGTCGCGAACAACACGCCCTGACTGGACAGCAAGCGGCCTTCGCCCCAGTGCGCTCGCGCACGATGTTCGATCAGTGTCACCTCGATGCGATCCGGCCAGCGCTTGCGAACCTCCACGTGCTCCACCCATGGCAGGCCGGCAAGTGCGGTGCGCAGAACCGCTGGATCGGTATCGAAATAACCGCGCCCCATCTGCGCCGCGACCGTGGTGCGGATCTGCTCGGCACTGATGCGCTGGTATTCAGCGGTGACCTGAAGATGTCGAATGGGCCAGCGATCCGGCGCCATCCATCCGTTCAGCACCGCCACCAGCGGCAGCGCCACCACGGCCAGCGCGAGTACCCACGCCAGAATGCGGATCAGGCTGGACATGCGCCCTCCCCGCCGAAACTGGTTTCCAGGATGCGCCAGGCCACGTCTTCGAAGGTCAAGCCCAACTCGCGGGCCGCCTTGGGAAACAGCGAATGGCTGGTCATGCCGGGGGCAGTGTTGACCTCAAGCAAGTAATTGTTGCCCTGAGCATCGCGCATCACGTCCACGCGCCCCCAGCCACTGCACCCAACGGCGCGGAATGCGGCCAGCGCGAGCGCACGGATTCGGTTTTCGGCCTCGCCGGAAAGGCCCGGACACAGGTACTGGGTGTCATCGGCGACGTACTTGGCGTGGTAGTCGTAATACTCGCCCGCCGGCACGATGCGGATGCTCGGCAGTGCGGTGTCGCCGAGCACCCCAACGGTGTACTCGCCGCCCTGGATCAACTGCTCCATCAACAACTCGCCCGGATAGCGCGATGCCAGCACCGCAGCGGCATCCAGGTCGGCGGTATCGAACACGCGCGAGACGCCGACACTGCTGCCTTCGCAGGAAGGCTTGACGATCACCGGCAGGCCCAGCTCGCGCGCCGCGGCGTGGACATCGCCATGCTTGGGCAGACGCACATAGCGTGGCGTCGGCAACCCCAGCGTCAGCCACACCTGTTTGCTGCGCACCTTGTCCATCGCCAGCGCCGAACCCAGCACGCCCGAGCCGGTATACGGCACGCCGTGCGCATCCAGCAGGCCCTGGACCACGCCATCCTCACCGCCACCGACGCTGCCATGCAGGATGTTGAAGACACGATCGATGCGGCCCTGCGCCAGCATCTGGATCAGCGCCGGAATGCCATCGACGGCAATCGCATCGACACCACGCGACTGCAAGGCTTGCAGCACATTGCTGCCGGAGTTCAATGAAACCTCGCGCTCGGACGAGGTGCCGCCCAGCAACACGGCGACGCGACCGAAGGCGGCCGGGTCGGTGATACGGTTCGGGGAAAGGCTCATGCGTTGCCCTCCTGTGCAATGCGTGCGGCCACATCCTGGGCCACGTGTCCGATATCGCCGGCGCCGGCGAGGATCACCAGATCGCCCTCCTGTGCCACGCCTTCGAGCGCGTCCAGGAGTTCTTTCGGGTGCGTCACCAGCACCGGATCGATGCGCCCGCGTGCGCGTATCGCACGCGCCAACGCACGTGCATCGGCACCTGGAATCGGTGCCTCGCCGGCGGGATACACCTCGGTCAGCAACAGCGCATCCACCTCGGAAAGCACGCCGGCGAAATCGTCGAGAAGATCGCGGGTGCGGCTGTAGCGATGCGGCTGGAATGCGACCACCAGACGACGCTCCGGCCAACCCGAACGCGCTGCTTCGAACACCGCCGCCAGTTCGCGCGGGTGATGGCCGTAGTCGTCCACGATCTGCACCCGTGCGCCGCTCTGCAGCTTCAACTCGCCAAGCAGGTTGAATCGGCGGCCGATGCCCTGAAAGGTTTCCAGCGCCTGCACGATGGCGTCTTCAGTCACCCCCAACTGCCAGCCGACAGCCGCAGCGGCAAGTGCGTTCTGCACGTTGTGCCGTCCCGGCAGGTTCAGCGTCACCGCTCGCGGCGTCGTGTCGGGCAAACACAGATGAAAGCGCGTGCGCGCACCCTGCTGCACCACATTCAAGGCACGCACCTGCGCATCCTCGGCGTGGCCGTAGGTGAGGATGTGGCGCGGCACGCCGTTGATGAGCTCGCGCACGTTGGCATCGTCGACGCACAACACTGCCAGGCCGTAGAACGGAAGCCGATGCAGGAATTCCTCGAAGGCCGCGCGCATGCGAGAGAAATCGCCATCGTAGTTTTCCAGATGATCGACATCGATGTTGGTGACCACCGCGATCAATGGCGTCAGCCGCAGGAACGAACCGTCGCTTTCATCCGCCTCGGCCACCAGCCAGTCGCCGCTGCCAAGGCGTGCATTGGCGCCGGCGGAAAGCAGCTGCCCGCCGATCACGAAGGTCGGATCCAATCCACCTTCGCTGAGCACGCTGGCGGTAAGGCTGGTGGTGGTGGTCTTGCCGTGGGTTCCGGCCACCGCGATGCCACGGCGAAAGCGCATCAACTCGGCCAGCATCTCGGCCCGCGGCACCACCGGAATACGCTGCGCACGAGCGGCGCGCACTTCCGGGTTGTCGGCACGGATCGCGCTGGAAACAACCACCACGTCCGCACCTTCCACATGCGCGGCATCGTGGCCGAAATGCACGTTGGCACCGGCTGCGATCAACCGCGCCGTGGCCCGCGACGGATTCTGATCCGAACCGCTGACGCTGTAGCCCAGCGTGCACAGCACCTCGGCAATGCCGCTCATGCCGACACCGCCAATGCCGACGAAATGCACGCGCCGGAAGGCGCGGGTGAAATCGGCATCGCGATGCAGGCGCTTCATGCGTTGGCCTCCGCCAGAATTGCTTCGGCCACCTCGCGGGCGGCTTCGGGTTTGGACAATGCGCGCGCGGCCACGGCACGCGACAGACGCAAGGCTGGATCTTCGGCCAGTGCGGCGATGGCTTGCGCCAGGCGCTGCTGGAAACCCTCTCCTTCCGCCACCCGCACGGCGGCGCCGTGCGTCACCAGGTGCTCGGCATTGAATGTTTGATGATCGTCCGCCGCTGTCGGCAGTGGCACCAGCACGCCGGCAATGCCTGCTGCGCAGACTTCGGCCAGCGTCAACGCACCGGCACGGCACACCACCACATCGGCCCAGCCGTAGACTTCAGCCATGTCGGCGATGAACGGAACGATGCGCGCGCTGACCCCTGCCTGCGCATAAGCATCGGTAGCGGCCTGCACCTGGGCTTCGCCGCACTGGTGCAACACATCGAGCGCCACCTGCTGTGCGGCCAGCGCCACCGGCACGCCACGATTGAGCGCACGCGCACCCTGACTTCCACCAAGCACCAGCACGCGCAACGCGCCGGCGCGTTCGGCCAGTCGTGCTTCGGGTGGCGCCAGTGCGGCAATTTCCGGACGCACCGGGTTGCCGACGCTCTGCACCGCGACCTTCATCGGGAAGCTGCCGGGGAAGCCTTCCAGCACCCGGCGCGCCAACCGCGACAAGACCCGATTGGTCACGCCCGGCCGACTGTTCTGCTCATGCACAAGCAACGGCAAGCCGGCCAGCCAGGCCGCCAGGCCACCGGGGCCTGCCGCAAAACCGCCGAAGCTGATCACCGCGCGAGGTTTTGCACGGCGCAGGATCGCACGCGCCTGCCACACCGCACGCAGCAACCGCAGGGGCGCACCAATCAGCGCCAGCGCGCCCTTGCCGCGCAGTCCGGCGATGTCGATGGTTTCGATAGGGAACCCCTGCGCCGGCACCAATTTGGTCTCCATGCGATCACGCGCACCGATCCACAGCACGGGCACGCCGCGCTCGCGCAATGCCTGAGCCACCGCCAGTCCGGGGAAAATATGCCCACCGGTGCCGCCGGCGAGAATGATCACGGGCGCGCTCATCCGACCGCCCCCAACGTCGGCTCGATACGGCCGCGTGCGGCCAGCGGCTCGGGCGTGGGCACAGGAGGGCGTGGACGCGATGGCGATGCGGATTCAGGCGCGGGAGCGGATACCGGCGAAGGCAGTGGAATATCGCCTTCTTCTGGCGGCACCACTTCGTCCGCGCCTTGGCGGATGAGGGCCAATTGACGCTTGGTGCGCTCCACTTCGTATCCCACCCGCAGCAGCAGGCCCAGAGCGGCGCAGGTC
>JAEXRB010000227.1 GCA_023438325.1 Pseudomonadota bacterium
GTTCTGGCCACGCGAAGATGCGCCTGAAGCGGCCTGGACGAAGGCCTCGGACCATCACATGGTGTGGCTGGATCTGACCGATCCGGATTGACCGGGTCTGCGCCGGATGATGGGATCAGCCGCTTGCCGCTGCATCCTCGCGTTTTGCCACAAGACTGGCGGCGGTGAGATCGCCGGTCACGTTGCCGGTGGTGGCGAACACATCGGGAATGGTGTCCACCGCCAGCAGCAGGCCGAGCGGTTCGAGCGGCAGGCCGAGTGACTGGCTCACCGGCATGACCGTGGCCATGAAGCTGACTTGACCGGGCAGGCCGACCGAACCGAGACTGATCGCCACCGCCAGTGCGGCGGCGGTACCAAGCTGCAAGGCAGACAGCTCGATGCCGTAGGCCCATGCGATGAAGCAAGCTGCGGCGATGTACTGGATCGGACTGGTGATGCGGAACAGCGTCACCGCCATCGGCAGCACCAGAGCGACGATATTGCGGCGATAGCCCAAGCCTGTATCGGCGCAATCGATCATCGCCGGCAGTGAAGCGAGCGAGGACTGTGTGCTGGCCGCCACCACCTGCGCCGGCAGGATGGCCTTGGCAAAGCGCAGCGGCGACTCGCCGGTACCGAGCCACACCACCAGATAGCACAGCGCCGTGGCACCAAGGTAGAGCGTGACCAGCAGGCCGATGTAACCCACCAGGGCGCCGATCACGCCGATGCCCGCTTCCACACATACCACCAGTACCAGCGCGAACACACCGAGTGGAGCAAGCAGCAGCACGCCGTGGACGATCACGATCATGGTGTCGGCCAAGCCCTGGAACAGGCCGATGAGCTGGCTGCGACGTTCGGCCGCGATGCGGGTGAGGGCGAAGCCGAAGCACAGCGCGAACACCACCAGAGGCAACATCGCCCCTTGCGCGGCTGCCATGATCGCGTTGCTCGGAACGATGTTGGCCACCCAATCGGCCAGGCCGGGCACGGCGCCGACGACAGGCGCGTTGGCCGAAGCGCGCAACGTGCTGGCCAATGCATCGTTGTGCGGGAACAGTGACAGCAGCGCGGGCGCGCTGATCGCGGCATAGGCGGAAAAGCACGACAGCAGCACGATGAATACGATCAGCGCACGACGCGCGACGCGCCCGGAGGCGGCGGCATCGCTGGCCGTGGCGATGCCCAGAATCACCAGCGCCAACACCAGCGGCACCACCGTCATCTGCAAGGCCGAAAGCCACAGCTTGCCGATGGGGCGAGCAATGCCGGCGACATGGCCGGCTGCTTCGGGCGAAAACTGCGCCAATGCCAAGCCGAGTGCCGCGCCCGCCACCAGGCCGATCATCACCCGCGCGGTGGCGCCGGGAAGTTTCATCGCCGGGCTCATCGAATCAGCGCCAGCGGCGGCAGCGACCACGTTGGCGCGAGGCGCATATATTCGGCTTCCGGCAGCAGCACGAGGACGGGCCGACGTTGCGGGTCGAGCCATTCGAGCAGGGCGCGCATGTCAGGTTCTGCCATCGCGGTGCAGCCGGCGGTGGCCTCGCCCGGTTGGCGCCACAGGTGCACGAAGATGCAGCTGCCCTTGCCGGAAACGGCCTGCGGGTTGTGATCCACCCGCAGGCCCAGCGCATAGCGCGGATCGCCGTTGTTGTGGAGATCCAGTCGCATGGGTTCGGTGGAGCCGGCCACGGCTGCCTTGCCCACCTCGGCCGTGTCCACGATGCGGTTGTAGCGTGGCGAATCGGGCACGTCGATGCAGTAATGCCCTGCGCTCATCGCTTCGTATGGCAGCCCGCTGGCTTCCTGCCCGGCATAACCGAAGGCACCGGGCAATCCGAACACGCCGGCCGGGCTGCGACCATCGCCTTCCTGTTTCTGCGGGCCCGGTTGCGGCATCGGATGCAGGCCCAGGCCCCAGGCCATGCCATGGCGGCCGAGCATGACGGCGTGGCCGTGGCCGATTTCCTTCCATCCGGCTCGGGTGCGTTCGTAGCGATGCAGCTCGCCTTGTGCCGTATCCCAGTTCGATGCGACGACAACTACCAGTTGCTCGGCGCTGGCCAGCGGCCGTGGTGAGGCGTTGTGGTGGGCGGGCGATGGCTTATCGATCGGAGCTTGGCGCGTGTCCGTGGCAGCGCAGGCGGCCAGCATGGCGAGCATGAAAGGGATGAGGAGGCGGAGTGGCTGGGACATCGTCATGGTCAGAAAGCGTCCGGTTGCTGGAGGCGTTCGCGGATGTGGGCGAAGTGTTCGCGGCGGCTGCGTTGAGTTTGCCAGAGCCTCAGCATCAGGCCATCGAGCAGGTGCTGCATCGCAGTGCGGAATGCCATGGCTTCGACGTGGGGTTCGTCTGCGTGCGCTGATACCAGCAGTGCGATGTCGGCATGACTGCGCAGCGCGTTGGCGGTATGACGCGTCACCGAGATCACCCGTGTGCCCGTGCTGTGCGCGGCGCGCAGCATCGGGTCGATGCCCGGTTGTGTGCCGTATTCGGAGAGCACGAACAGCACGTCGCCGCTTTGCAGTGCCAGCAGCGCCGGCAGGGCCAGCGCCCAATCGGAATGGGCGCTGGCTGGCAGGCCCAGATAGGCCAGACGCGTGGCGAATATCGTGGCATGCAGTCCGTCCTCGCCCTGACCCAGCACGAGGATGCGATGCGCCGCATCGAGCGCGGTGGCAGCGGCATTGAGATGCTCGGGCGGATTCACCAGATCGGTTTCCTCACGTGCCGCGCTCTTGCTGCGCCAAAGCACATCCGAGGCCGAATCCTCGCTGCCCTCATCGCCCGCAGTGCTGTCGGCGTCATTGCCGGTGCGCGCCAGCGTTTCCCCGATGGAGAACTTGAGATCCGGATAGCCCTTGAAGCCGAGTTTCTGGGCGAATTTGACCACGCTGGACTGGCTGATGCCCAAGGCATTGGCCAACTGTTGGGAAGAGTAGTCGCGCAGCAGGTGTGCGTTGTCCAAAATGAAATCCGCGATGCGCCGCTCGATGGCGGACTGCTGATCGCGTTCGGCGCGGATCTTCACCAGCCAGGACATGGGTTCTCCGCGTCGCCTTGTGCCACGCTCACAGAGGTTCCAGCCCGCGGATCGAGCGGATGCCCAATCCCGGCGCATCGCCGATGGAAATTTCCGATTCGTTGAAGGTGACGCCACCTTCGACCGGGTCGAACTGGCACAACGAAGGGCCGTCCAGATCCACCCGGGTGATGATGGAGGATTTGGCGACGGCCAGATGCACCGCTGCCGCGACACTGATGCTGGTTTCGATCATGCAGCCGATCATGCAATCCACGCCGTGCATCTCGGCGATGTCGGCGATGCGGATGGCATTGGAAAGTCCCCCGGTTTTCATCAGTTTGATATTGATGATGTCGGCGGCACGCAGGCGGATCAGTTCGAGCACTTCGAGCGGGCCGAACACGCTTTCGTCGGCCATCACCGGCGTGTGGATGCGTTCGGTGACGTATTTGAGGCCTTTCAGGTCGCGTGCCTTGACCGGCTGCTCCAGCAGCTCCAGCCGTACTCCGGCATCTTCCAGCGAATGCATGGCATGCACCGCCTGCTTCGCGCTCCAGCCCTGGTTGGCATCCAGACGCAGCAAGGCGCGGCCTTCGACGGCGGCATAGATGGCGCGTACCCGCTCGACATCCAGGCCGATGTCCTTGCCTACCTTGATCTTCAGCGAGGTGAAACCGCGTTCGATGGCGGAGAGGGAGTCCGCCACCATCTTGTCGATGTGATCGACGCTGATGGTGATGTCGGTGGTCACGACCGGCTCGCCACCGCCGAGCATCTTGTACAGCGGCGCGCCGTACAACTGCGCCCAGAGGTCGTACACCGCGATTTCCACTGCCGCCTTGGCGCTGGTGTTGCGTTCCAGTGCGGTCTGGATCAAGC
>JAEXRB010000242.1 GCA_023438325.1 Pseudomonadota bacterium
CCGCAAAGCGCACCACCTTGTCCTCGATCGAAGGGCAATAGCGCGGGCCGATGCCTTCGATGGCGCCGGTGAACAGCGGCGAGCGGTCGAGTCCGCCGCGGATGATGTCGTGGGTGCGCTCGGAGGTGTGGGTGATCCAGCAGCTCACCTGCGCTGGTTGATCGGCATGCGAGCCAAGATAGGAGAATACCGGGCGGGGTTCGTCGCCGGGCTGCTCTTGCAGCACCGACCAATCGATGCTGCGGCCGTCGATGCGGGGGGGCGTGCCGGTCTTGAGGCGGTCGGCGCCCAAGGGCAGTTCGCGCAGGCGCATCGCCAGCGGTGTGGCTGGCGCGTCACCGGCGCGGCCGCCGGCGTAATTGGCCTGGCCGATGTGGATTTTCCCGGCAAGGAAGGTGCCGGCGGTGAGCACCACACAAGGGGCGTGAAAACGCAGGCCCATCTGGGTGACGACCCCGGTCACGCGATCGCCTTCCAGCAGCAGGTCTTCGACCGCCTGCTGGAACAGCGTCAGATTGGGCTGATGCTCCACCGCATGGCGGATGGCGGCCTTGTACAGGGCGCGATCGGCCTGGCAGCGGGTGGCGCGTACCGCAGGGCCTTTGGAGGCATTGAGGACGCGCCATTGGATGCCGGCGCGGTCGGCAGCGTGTGCCATGACGCCACCGAGGGCATCGATTTCCTTGACCAGATGGCCCTTGCCGATGCCGCCGATGGCCGGGTTGCAGCTCATCTGGCCGATGGTGTCGATGTTGTGTGACAGCAGCAGCGTGCGTGCGCCGGCGCGTGCCGCCGCCAACGCGGCCTCGGTGCCGGCATGACCGCCACCGACGACAATCACTTCGAAGGATTCTTGATAACGCATGGCAAAACCTGACATTTCCTGTCGCAATTGCCGCATCGCGGCAGTTGGAACGATTCCTGCAATGCCTGTGCCGCACCCGTGCCGGCAGGCACGCGGAAGGCCGAAGCTCGCTGCATGTATGCGCGACCGGTTTCCGATGTGCTGACCGGTGTAGGAACAGGGACGGTCAGCGCGGCACGGGGTCGCCGCCGGGATCGTACCCCGATCTCCGGCACATACACCGGCTTTTCCTTTCCCGGAAAAGCCAGACCCCCGGCTTGCGGCGCGCGTGTAGCGCTGCGACGCAAGGCGGGGGTCTGAAATAAGTCGGTGCCCGACGGTCTTAATGGAACAGGGGGAATCCAGGACAGACCATTGCCGGGCACCGAACAGACGGTAATTTCGGCAGTGACTCACAGGACGGGTCGGAAACCGACGTTGCGCGTCACACGACCGGCATCATGACGCCGACCTGCCGCTCAATGCAAGACGTACCCGGCGCAGGAATGTTCGATATTGTGACTGTATTCACATAGAACCTTCACCGATGGCCGGAGCTTGCTCGTCTCCCTGCAGACGCACATCCGTCGACGGCGATGCTGCGCAAGAGAGCAAAGAAAACGGGGCCGTTCGGCCCCGTTTTTGTTCTGCTGCCATGCGCGAAAACGCTCAGCGATTGCGACCCGATCCTACCCGGCGAATTTCCGAAGAATCCCCGCGCTGCGACGAGCTTTCGCCGCGCGATTCGACCTGGCGTGATTCGTAAGGAACCGGTTGCGGCGCTGATACCGGTGCGCTGCGGACCGGAGCACTGCGCACCACCGGCGCGGGCCGGGATACCGGAGCCGGCGCATAGCTCGGTGCGGGGCGCGATTGCGGTGCGTTGCCGCGGTCGGGGAAGGACGAGCGTACGGGCGCCACATCGCGTGCCGGAGAGGTTTCGCGGATCACCGGGCGTGATGGGATACCGCGCTGCACCGGCGCGCTGCGTACCGGCGTGCTGGGCGCATATTCCCGCACCTGTGGCGTGGGTTGCACTCCACGGGTCGGGATGCCGTGCGTATCGGGCGTGCGCGAACGCGGCGCGGTCCGCGATCCGGGCAAGTCGTAGCCGCGCCGATCCTGCGCCTGACGTTCGCCAGGCGCGTTGGCAGGCGAGGTGCGGGAAGGCAGCGCACGTTGTCCGGAGAAGCGTTGGACCTCGTTGCGGCTGCGGTCTGAGCCAGTCGAGGGGCCCGATATCGGGTTGCGGGTCGTGCCCTGATAGCCCGAGCGATTGGGCAGGCTGCGGGTGGGATTTCCGAACACGCCGGTATTGGGCGTGGCACGCGGTGCACCGGTGCCGACGCGACGCACGGCGGCATCACGCGGTGAACCGTAATTGCCTGCACGATTGCCGGTGTAGGACGGTGCCCTGTTGCCGCTCTGGATGCGGTTGCCGCCGTTGTCGCCGTAGTACGAGTGGCGTGCAACCGGGCGCCTGAGGTCGGCCAGCCGCGACGCTTCCACCCGCGCATCGCCGTAGCGAGGTGTCGGATAGTGGTGTTGATAGCTGGGATAACGGTCATACCACGGGCGCCAGTCGTAGTAGTTGTCCACCCACGAATAGCGATAGGGCGAGTAGGACAGCCAGCCGTGGTTGTGCCAGTGGTTGCCGTAACTCAGGTTCAGGCCGAAGTAGCTGCGCGGGAACCAGGTGACGCCGTAGTAGTAGCCCGAATACGCATACGGATCGTAATACCAGCGGTTGATCGGCCAGAACACCGAGTAATAGGCCGGGTAGTCGAAGTAGCGGCTGTCGTAACTGGCGCCGACGTAGTAATCACCGTAGCCCGAGTAGCTGGGCGAGTAGTAGCTGTCGCCCTGACGCTCGTAGGCTGGCGCTTGTGCGTAGTAGCCGTCGGATGAATAAGGCTCGCGATAGACGACTTCGCGGGTGGTGACGCACCCGCTGAGTACGACGGCAGCGGTAAGCAAGGTGATCCAGCGCATCATGACGTTCTCCCCCTGTTGCAGAGTGAAGCTTGAGTCTCGGGCGCGCGGCGTAAATCCGTGCTGAACCCGGCCGAACCTGGCGTGCGGCCATACCGTGGGTTCAGCCTCGGATGCCGGCGATTCAGCCAGTGACAGCGCCACGCAGTCGCGCCAGCATCTCGCGGCTGTCGCGCGAGGCCAGTTGTGGTTCCAGTGCCGCCAGATGCGCGTCCAGGCGGTTGCGGCGGTTGTCGTCCAAACGTCGCCAGTTTTCCAGCAGGGAAAGATGGCGTGCCGCGATCTGCGGATTGATGGCATCGAGCCTGGGCAGTTGCCCGAAGAACAGCGCATAACCTGCGCCGTCGGGACGATGGAAAGCCGGCAAGTTGCCGCGTGCAAATGCACCGAGCACGGCCCGCACGCGATTGGGATTGGTCGGCTGCCAGTAGCGGCCATCGAGCAACGTGGTCACGGTATCGGTCACGTCGGCGCGTGGCGCGGTGACCACGAGCGACAGCCATTTGTCGGTGGTCAAGGCATCGTCGCGGTAGCGTTGAGCGAACATGCGCAGCGCGGCGTCGGCTTGGGGCAGACCGCCGTGCACCAGCGTCGCGAGCGCGGCGAGCCGGTCGGTGAGCGTGTCGGCGGCATAGAACTGGGTGGCGGCGCGATCGCCATCGCGCTCGATGCGCACAAGGCGTTGCAAGCAAAGATTGCGCAATCGGCGCGCCGCAGCGCTGCGGCCATCCAGCCCCGAGGATGCGGCCTCGGTGAGTGCGTCGTAGCGTGAGCGCAGGCGATCGGCTTGCAGGTGCGCCAGAGCATTCAGCACCGCTTCGCGACTGCGCCACAGCGCGTCGATATCCAGCAATGGCAGGTCCGAGGAAAGATCCCAGACATCGGGCAGCATCAGGCATTCGGCGATGAAGGCAGGATCAGCCTGTGCGTCATCGAGCAAATCGGCCTGCGCCGATGCCAATGCGATGCGTGCCTGGGTCTGTTCGTCGCCGGCAAGCACGGCCAGGCGGGAGAGTTGTTGCATCGCTTCCCAGCGCGTCAACGGATCGGCTTCCACCCGCACCAGGCGGGCGAGCTGTTGCGGGGTGTAGTCGAAATCCAGCCGCACCGGTGCGGACAACCCTTGCAGGAAGGCCGGCAGCGGTTTTTCCGCGAGGCCGCGCAGGTGCAGTACATGTTCGTGATCGCGCAGTTCGATCAGACCGGGGCGGAAGGCCGCATCGGTTTGCGGTGGTGTTGCGATGTGATGTCCGGCGCGGTCGTAGAACGCCAACGCCAGCGGGATGTGCAGCGGCTTCTCGGCATCGGCACCGTGCTGGCGCAGGGTCAGCGTGTAGTTGCCGGTGGTGCTGTCGAAGGCTTCGTCGGCCTCGATGCGCGGCGTGCCCGGTTGTTCCCACCAGCGCAGGAATTGCGACAGGTCGCGCCCGCTGGCCTGCGCCATCGCGGCGAGCAGGTCTTCCACCGTGGCTGCGCCGCCATCGTGTGCGGAGAAGTACGCATCCAGCCCGCGACGGAAGGCTTCCTCGCCGAGCAAGGTGTGCAGCATGCGTACCAGCTCGGCGCCTTTCTCGTACACCGTGGCGGTATAGAAATTGTTGATTTCCCGATAGCTCGACGGTCGTACCGGATGCGACAGCGGGCCGGCATCTTCGACGTACTGGCGGCTCTTGAGAAGGCGCACGTCTTCGATGCGCTTGAGCCCGCGCGAGTGCAGGTCGGCGGTGAATTCCTGATCGCGGAACACCGTCAAACCTTCCTTGAGCGAAAGCTGGAACCAGTCGCGCAGGGTGACGCGATTGCCGGACCAGTTGTGGAAGTATTCGTGTCCGATCACCGACTCGATCGCGATGAAATCATCGTCCGTGGCGGTGTCGATGTCGGCCAGAATGTAGCGTGCATTGAAGATGTTGAGGCCCTTGTTCTCCATCGCGCCCATGGTGAAATCCTGCGCGGCGACGATGTTGAACACGGATAGATCGTAAGCGCGGCCAAAGCGTTGCTCATCCCAGACGAAGGCCCGCAAGGTGGCACCGAGCGCATATTGGCAACGTTGCACATCCGCAGGTTCAGCCCAGATGTTCACCTCCACCTGGCGGCCTTCCATCGTGGTGAAGGGGGCCGATACGCGCTCCAGCACGCCGGCGACCAAGGCGAAAAGATAGCTGGGCTTGGGGTGCGGATCGTGCCAGCGCGCGTAATGCCGGTTGTCCGGCAAATCGCCGGTGGCGATCAGGTTGCCGTTGGCCAGCAGTACGGGATAGCGTGATTTGTCAGCGCGCAGGGTGACATCGAACACCGCCGATACGTCTGGCCGATCCACGAAGAAGGTGATGCGACGGAAGCCTTCGGCCTCGCATTGGGTGAACAGCGCGTCGCGGCTCAGGTAAAGCCCTTCGAGCCGGGTGTTGCGGTGCGGGTGGATACGCACGGTGGTGCGCAGTTCGCATGGCCCGACGATGCCTTCGATGCCAAGGCCAGTCGCATCGTGCCGGTATTGGTGCGGGGCAAGCGTGCGGCCGTCGAGCGCGATGTCGACCAGCTCCAGATCCTCGCCATCCAGCCACAGCGCTTGCAGTGGCTGGCCGGGATCTGGCTCCAGTTGCAAGGTCGCATGCACCAGCGTGTCCCGTGCGTCGAGGTCCAGATCCAGACTGACACGAGAAATGCGCCATGCCGGCGGGCAATAGTCGGCCAGCCGGATTACCGGGTCGGCGGTGGAAGTCATTCTGTTTCCTTGCAATGTCCGATGGCCATGCCGATGTTGGCGTGTCCGGCCTGGAGTGTGACAAAAATCACGTTCGGGATATTACCCACATGTGGGGTGTCGGGGCCAACCGCGCCATGCCGTTCATGGGGTCGGGCCGGGGAGTTCCTGCCTTGCAAAGCCCCGCCGTCCGATGGGGCTTTGCCGGCTCGGGCAGGCGTTGTCCGGCAAGCCTGCCGCGGGCATTACTCGTCGCTGTCGGCCTGACAGGCGAGCAGGTCCTTGTCGCGGATGTGCCATTCGGCTTCGTTGGCACACAGTTTGACGCTGTTGAGGACGCAGACATCATCATCCTCGTCCACCAGGCGCAGGTCGTAGATGTCGCAGGGAACCTTGTTCAGCGTGAACGTCTCGCCGCTGCCCACGACATCGGCACCGAGCTGATCGGGGCCCCATTCGTTTTCATCCACCGAGGAGATGTAAAGCTCGGTCAGTACCCAGGATGAGTCATTGCGGATGACCAGATCCGAATCCCCGGCGGCACCGAATGCCAGGGTGGAGAAAAGCAGGGTGAGGCTTGCTGAAACAGCACGAACGAAATAACGCATGGAAACCCCTGTAGGCAAAAAAATGAAGCCGGTACGGTATTGCCCGGCGCATGAATTATCGTCTGGAGAGGTTTGCAGCGACCAGCCCCGATGGCGGGTGATGCAAGCGGCTATGCTTCGCAGCCTTGCCCTGATCAAGAGCCCGGTCGTGTCCAACGCCATGATTTCGCTCGATACCATTCGCAATGCCGCAGCACGCATCGCACCCCACGCACATGTCACCCCGGTGCTCGGTTCGGCGTCGCTTGATCGCCTTGCCGGGGCGACGCTGTTCTTCAAGGCCGAGCATCTTCAGCGCATAGGCGCCTTCAAGTTCCGTGGCGCATGCAACGCGGTGTTCTCGCTCGACGATGCCGCTGCCGCGCGAGGCGTGGTGACGCAGTCTTCGGGCAATCATGGCGCCGCCATTGCACTGGCTTGCCGGTTGCGCGGCATCCCGGCCACGGTGGTGGTGCCGCACAATGCGCCCGGCGTGAAACTGGCGGCCATCGCCGATTTCGGCGCGCGCATCGTGCCGTGCGAAGTTTCCCAACATGATCGTGATCGCGTTACGGCCCAGGTGCTGGCCGAGAGCGGCGGCGAGTTGATCCATCCCTTCGATGATCCACGCGTGATAGCAGGTCAGGGCACTGCGGCGTTCGAACTTCTGCATCAGGCCCCGGCGCTGGACGCGATCATCGCGCCGGTATCGGGCGGCGGACTCTTGTCGGGCACGCTGCTGGCGGCCAAGGCGATCAATCCGGACATCGAGGTGTTCGGCGCGGAGCCGGAAGGCGCATCCGATGCCTATCAGTCGCTGCGCCAGCGCCGCCGCATCACCGACATGACACCCAACACGATCTGCGATGGCTTGCGCGCGCATCTTTCCGAACGCACCTTCGCTATCCTCTCGCAGCATTGCGACGGCATCCTGCTGGCCAATGACGAGGAAGTACGCGCCGCGATGCGGCTCATCTTCGAGCGCATGAAGCAGGTGGTCGAACCTTCCGGTGCAGTGCCGTTGGCGGCATTGCTGCGCGAGCGTGCCCGTTTTGCAGGGCGTCGCGTGGGTCTTGTTTTGAGTGGTGGCAATCTCGACCTATCCGCCATTTTTTCCAGCCAAGAGCATTCCCGATGACTTCTCCGAAGCTGCGCGCATCCGACAGCGCCACGACCTTGATCCAGAGCTACTACGCCGCATTCAACCGCGACGATGGCGAGGCCATGCTCGCGCTGTTGGCCCCCGATGTGGTGCACGACCTCAACGAGGGCGGGCGTGAAACCGGTGTCGAGGCGTTTCGCGTTTTCATGGCCAGGATGCGGCGTTGCTATGCCGAACAGC
This sequence comes from Pseudomonadota bacterium, assembly GCA_023438325.1. Classification (GTDB taxonomy): domain Bacteria; phylum Pseudomonadota; class Gammaproteobacteria; order Xanthomonadales; family Xanthomonadaceae; genus Denitratimonas. The sequence goes on from JAEXRB010000242.1 coordinate 7,473, forward strand.
TCAGCAACATCCGCATCATCGCCAGCCCCGACGGGCTGCATGCTGCCGCCGAATACGTGGTGAGCGGCAAATACCTCAACGATGATGTGGGCCTTCCGCCCGCCACGGGCCAGTCCTACTCGCTGTCCGGTGGCGCGTTCTTCGATATCGCCGAGGGTCGCATCACGCGGGTGAGCAACTTCTACAACCTCAACGAGTGGATCGCGCAAGTCAGTCGCTGATCTGCGTCAATCGCGCAAGGGCGTGCCCGGCTCCAGTTCGTCCAACGACAGCAGCGGCACGCCCATGCTGGATCGGGTTTCGGCCACCGCTTCGCCTGCGATCAGTTCGCGCAGGCTGCGATCCGGGAGGACGGCGACGGTTTCATCGCGCTGCATGGCCAGCGCACGGGCGTAGGCATCGCGCGCCTTGGCGTCGTGATGTTGGGCTGCGTGGACATGGCCCAGCTCTTCCCAGGCCTCGGCACGGGCACCCAACGCCAGTGCGCGTTGCAGGTATTCCTCGGCTTTGCCCCAAATCTGTTCGTTGCGGCACAGCTGGCCGAGCGTGACCAGCAGGGCGGGGTCGTCTGGATGTGCGGCGAGCCAGGCTTCGGCCATCTTCAGGGGCGAGTGTTTGGTACTGCGTGGCAGCACGCCGTAGACCGCGGCCAGCGATGGCGACCATTGTTTGCGCAACGCCTTTTCCACCGCCGTGATTCCGGATCCGGCATCGCCGCAGGCCACGGCGCGGCGGGCATATGCCTCGACGATGCGCGCATCGGCTTTCTGCGGGCGGGAAAGGCTCGACCACAGCCGGGCCAGGGTTTCAGCGTCCGGCGCCTGTTGCAGGGCCGCCGCGAGGATTTCGGCTTCACGCGAGGTTTGCGCTTCACCTTCGACAACACGGCTGGCGCGCCAGGCCGGCAGCAGCAGCACGGCGTCCTGTGCACGACCGGTCTGGACCAGGGCGTGGAGATAGATGTCCAGGGCACGCGGCGGCAGTGCAGCCAGCGGTTGCGGGTCGAACAGTGCGACGATGCGCGCCGCATCACCGCGACGTTCGTGCTGGCGTGCCGCGAGCAGGGCCAAGGTGACGGGGTCATGGCCTTCGGCGGCGCGATCCAGCAAGGCCTGCGCGGCGGCATCGTCGCCACGCGCCTGTGCCGCGCGGGCCGCGCCAAGCAGGGCCGGCAGGCGATGTTGTTGCTCGCAGGCGGCGCGGGTCAGGAGGTTTTCCGCTTGTCGCCAACGGCCTTCATGCAGTGCCACGATGCCGCCGGCCAGGCGTTCGCGCGCCACGTGGCGACGACGCTTGCGCCAGAAGCGCAGCGGAAAACGCAGCAATACCAGCACCAACCAGAGTGCGACCCAGCCCATCAGCAGCGCCATCACGGCAACCACCAGCGTGGTTTCCACGCTCCAGCCGCGCAACGTGATCAACACATAACCCGGATCGGAAGCGATCATGCGCCAACCCCACGCTCCCGCCAGCGCCAGGGCGAGCAGGCCGATCAGTGCCGCGAGGCGTTTCATGCGCGTACTCCCGGTACGGGCTCGAGTTCGACCTCAGGCAAGGCGTCGCTGCCCGCGTCATCCTGCGCCTGCGCTGCTTCTTCCGGATGTTCCGCAGGCGAAGCATCGGGTGCAGGGTGTTGCGGATCCTGCGACACGCCGGACGCAGCCTTGGTGTTGGACGGGCTCGGCGGCGGCAGGCGCACTGCATCGCCGCTGCCGACGTGTCGCATCGCGCGCAGGCCGCGCAATTCGCGCAAGGTGGCACCGAGGGCGGGCAGTTCCGGAGAAAGTTCGGCCTGACGCAGTTCGGCCAGCCGCGCGAACCAGCGTGCCACCGTGTCGGCATCGGTATCGAACAGATCGGCGGAGCCGTGTTCGATGCGATCCAGCGCGGCGCGGAAGGCTTCTTCGTCCGGGCGTGCCAAGGCCGCTTGTGCGAGATCCAGTTGCAGCGCGATGGCAGCCAGCGCGGCCTGACGCTGGGCCGGGCCGAGCAGCGTGGTTTGCGGATCGATCCGGCGCACCGTCACCAGTTGTCCGAGCAGTTGTTTGATGCGCGAATCCTGCGGCGTGACAAGTGCCACGGTACCGGCACGCGAGGCAGGCAATGCCGCCAGCTGTCCGGCCAGCAACGCCAGTTCGGCACGCAGGCGCGGTCGCGCATCAGGTGGCAGTTCACGCAACTGGATCAATTCCTGCGTCAGGGTTTGGCGCAGCGTCGCCAGTGCCGGATCGTCCAGCCCGGCCAGCGTGCCTTCGGCCAGGGACAGTGCCTGGATTGCGGCGGGCACATCGGCATACAGGCTCAGGCGTTCGGCGCCCATCGAGAGCAGGAATTCGGCCTGGTTCAGACGCAGCACGCTCTCCCCGCTCATGCGGCTCTGTGCCAGACGTGCGACGGCGTCTTCGAGCAGCGCGGCGCGTTCGCCCATGCCGAGGATTTCTTCACGCAGGACCTGATTGGTGGCGGTCGAACCATCCAGCCGTTGCGACAGGCGCTGCTGACCTTCGCGCACCTGCTCCAGCGCACGTTCGAGCGACTGCACGCGTTCGCCCAGCACTTGGGTCTGGGTGCGCATGTCGGCCTGCTCGCCGTTGGCATCGCGTACCGCACGGATGGCCAACAGCGTCAGCGCCGCAATGGCGAACAGGATCAGGAGTGCCATCACCCATGGCCAGCGCCTTGGGCGAGGGGATGGGTCAGCGGCAGAGGTTTCGTTCACGGCGTCTTCGGTCACGGGGAAAGTGTCGAGTTGGAACCGGACAAGATGCTACCGGAAGCCTGTTGAACCGTTGTCTTTCGCCCATGCTTCCAGCGCATCGAGCATGGCTGCTGCGGTGGGCGCGCAAGCGGTGGTGACGCGCAAAAATCCACGCGCCCGTGCCAGTTCGGCCAGCCGCGGGCTGCATGTCACGGCGAGGGAATCCAGCAGTTGCCTGCGGCCATCTTCCGGCAAGGCGTCGAGCGCGCCGTCCAGCGCCTCGGCACTGGAAATCAGCGCAGCGCGCGGCGCGGGCGACTGCATGAGTGCGTGTCGATGACGTGCATCCAGGCGCGGCGGCAGGCGGCGGTAGACCTCGGCGCGACGTATCTCCAGCCCGCGTCGCGCCAGCCCGGCCGGGATGATGCCGCGTCCGCCCGGTGCGGTGACCAGGCCCACCGGGCCGGTGATGTCGTTCCATTCGGGCAGGGCCAGCAATCCTTCGGAGTGCATGGCTTGGTGCGGTGGTGAGATTGCGTCGATGCCGTGACGTGCCAGCGCCCGTGCCGTGCCCGCGCCCACCGCGAACACCGTGGTGCCGGAGGGCAAAACCAGTTCGATCT
>JAEXRB010000057.1 GCA_023438325.1 Pseudomonadota bacterium
GGTGACGTACTGATGCACCTTGCGGAACTCGGCGGACAAGGCCGCCGGCGCGACGCAATATCCGATTTTCCAGCCGGTGCAGTGATAGGTTTTACCGAACGAGGACACCACGAAGCTGCGTGCAGAAAGTTCGGGATGCCGCAGCACGCTCTGGTGCTGCGCGCCATCGAACACGATGTGCTCGTAGACCTCGGCGGACAACACCAGCACCTCGGTATCGCGCAACACATCGGCCATGGCATCCAGATCGGCAACGGAAAACACGGCGCCGGTCGGATTGTGCGGTGTGTTGACGACCAAAAGCCGCGTACGCGGCGTGATCGCATCGCGCACGCGCTGCCAGTCGACATGGAACCCTGGCCTGGAATCGTCCGGCGCCGCCAGCGGCACGTGTACGGCGCGCGCACCGGCCAGCTCGATCGCAGGTTCGTAGCTGTCGTAACAAGGGTCGAGCACGATCACTTCGTCGCCGGCACGCACCACGGCATGGATCGCACAGAAAAGGGCTTCGGTCGCACCGCTGGTGACGGTGATATCGGTGTTTGCATCCACGTCCGCGCCGTAGAGCGCGGCGATCTTTTCCGAGATCGCCTCGCGCAACGTCGGGATGCCCGTCATCGGCGCGTACTGGTTGTGCCCCTCGCGCATCGCCCGCGCCAGCGCCTCGACAAGGAACGGCGGCACGTCGAAATCGGGGAAGCCCTGCCCCAGATTCACCGCCGAATGTTCGGCAGCAAGCTGGGACATCACCGTGAAGATGGTGGTGCCGACGCGGGGCAGTTTGGAAAAGGGAGGAGCGAATGGCATGTACGGTGATCCGGTGGCGGAAAAGCACGCGGCGGCATCGCGAACGATGCCGCCGCGCGGTCACGACAAGGGTCAGGGGCAGTTGCGCGGCGAGGTCAACATCTGGACATTGCCGTTCTTGCTCCAGACGCCCGGCACGGGCGGAGCGAACATCACATCGATGCCGACCTGGCCTGTCGTGGGCGTGATGAAGCGCCGCGTCATCGCACCCACCTTCGTCGTGGTGTAGCCCTCGGCCCAGTTGTAAGTGCACAGCGGGCACGCGCCATCGCTCTGCAATACATCCATGCTGGCATCGCTGCCGATACCGGGATCCTGGCTGCGCGAGGCCTGGAGCCAGCGCGGCTGCCCCATCCCGTCGTACAAATAGGCGAGAACCGCTTCAAGCCCGGGGTACGAATTGAAATCGTAGCCGTAGCCGGAATCTGCGGGGCTGTACCAGTTCCCGTCCACCTGCTGCTTGCCTTGTACACCCTGGCAACCGGCCGTGGTGAGGAAACTCAACTTCTGCGACCCGCTTTCGCCATCCAGATTCCAACTGAACACCATGTTCGAGGCATCCACCAGCGACAGCATGGCTTCGCCCACGCCGACCGAAACGGTACGCGAGCCATTCCAGGCGAAGCGGCTCACATCGAAGATGAAATGCCCGTTATTGCCGGCGGGCGCTGGGCCGGTGCCGATGTACCAAGTGGACATGCCATCCTGCGCATAGGTGTACCAGGCCACGGCCCAGACGCTGCCATCGTTCACCGGCGAGATCTGCAAGCCGGAGCCGGAGCGATGGGGGTTGTACCAGTTGCCGAAGCCCGGACGAATCGCCGCACTGCCGTATTCAATGGTGGCGGTGAGGTCGAACTGCGCCGTCGTGCTGCCAGTGTTTTCCGGTGTGATGTACCAGCGCCCCGGACTGGCGTTGACACTGACGCTGTCGTTGGCGCCGGCCTGTGTGGAATGGGCGTTGGCCTGATTGCGCGGCGGCGCAACGGGAATGATCGGCGGGGCGGACAAGTACCCTGGCGGCGGGGTGATTTGCGGAGGAAGATGATGTGCCAAATGCAGGGTCACCTCGCCCTGCCCCTGGCTGGTCACGGTCAGGCGCGTGGCATTGCGCGGCACGTCGATGTAAATCCGATCCTGCGCCTTGCCAGGCGCCAAGCGCATTTTCCTGGTGACATCCGGCAGCAACAACGCGGCGGCCGCAGGCGCATCCGCCGCACGTTCCAGCTTGACCAATACCGCGCCGACACCCGCAGGATTGCTGTCGTCCGCACCCAGCAGCAGATGGCCCCAGCGCGATTCGCCCTGCACGAAGGTGGGATCGTCCCAGCCCACGCGTACCTTGAATGCATCGCGCAAGCCCGTGCTTCCGGGCCCGGTTGCCACCAGCGTGCGGCTCGCCATCGGTGCGGCAGACACGGAGAGTGGCACCAGCGCCGCCGCGACGGAGACAACATCCGACCCGGCTGCGGAGGACTGGTAGTTCTGCACCAGCATCCAGAAGCGATCCCCCGCGACGACGTCCAGTTCCAGATCACACACGGCGCGCTTTTCATTGCCGTTGACCTCGAAGGCCGCGCACAACTGCGAGGCTTCCGTCGGCAGCGCCGTGGCGCTGGCGGCCGTACCGACGAACAGATCGATGTCAGAAGCGGTGGCAGAAGCCACTTCGGTGCGGAAACGCATGCGCCCGCTTTGCGTGGCCGTCAGACGCAGGAAACGCGTCCCTTCATGCGCCGTGGACAACCCGTCATAACGATCCGCAGGCGTGGTGTCCTGCGGCACCGTTGGCTGTGCAGTCAGCGGCTGTACCAGATCCGAACCGGAGAAACGCGCGCTCGGCAGGGCCACCAGCCCGGCGAGGTCCACGTCACGCCATCCCGATTCGCCAATGGCCGATCCGCCGCTGCCGGCAATCTCGACCGCGGCTGGCAAGGTGCCGACCGTCGGACGAATCGTCACCGGTAACACGACATCCGGGCTGCCGCCACCGGTGCGAACCATCTTGACTGCGCCATCAATCCAGCGCCCGTAGGACACCGCGCTGCCGGGCGTGTAGGTGAAGGTCAGCGTCTGGGAGCCATTCACCTCCA
>JAEXRB010000071.1 GCA_023438325.1 Pseudomonadota bacterium
GCCGCCGGCTTCTTCGCCGCAGGCTTCTTCGCCGCAGGCTTCTTCGCGGCGGCTTTCTTTGCTGCAGGTTTCTTCAAAGTTGCCATGTTTCAGGTACTCCTCGTCAGTGGAAACACATCGTCAACGCCCAGGAACTCACGCAATCTGCGTCGCATACGAAAACGCCCGCGTCGCGATGCGACACGGGCGTCGTACTCCGTCGATTCGAGCGAAAGATGGGGATGTGATCTTGACGGGGAGGGAAGCCTTGCCTCGGGTCGCAGAGTGCGATGTCCCGATTTTCGTTGCATGCCCTTGCCGCCTTGATGTGACTCCACTCACCCGATGCGCCTGAACCATGAAGTTGCGCGAAACCTAAACACGCATCACAACACTGTCAACAAGAAGCATGCATTGCCGTCATCGTGCGTTGTCGGTGAAGCTTCCGATACGCGTGTTGCATACCGGGCCAAGACGACGATGCACGTCTGCAACGATCTCGCCCAAGACACGAGGGCGCGCTCTTTCATTGGCATTTTGATGCCATGAAAACCCTTGTGCAGCGCGGCTTTCAGCAAGATCGCGAAAATCGCGGAAGATCATTTCATGCACACGCGAACCGCGCGATGTCTCGTGATGGCGATCCCGACGAGGCAACAATGCGGCACCTGTGCGAGGTGATGAAAAATTTTTCCCGCTATCGCATCGCACAAGTCAGATTGCGCAGGATCGCGTACACGTTGCGCAAACTTTTTTCGGCATCATCGGATGCATGCGCAAAAAAAATCGGCCACCCGAAGGCGGCCGATTCCTTTCGATGACACGCGTGCGCTGGATCAGTGATCTTCCGCTTCGATCATCGCGGCGTAATCGTTCGGGCCGAGCAGTTCGTCCATCTGCGAGGCATCGTCGATTTCAAGGGTGAACAACCAACCATCGCCATAGGCATCTGCATTGATCGTTTCGGGTGCATCGGCGAGTGCGTCGTTGACCGCCACCACCTTGCCGCCAACCGGCGCATAGATATCGGACGCGGCCTTCACCGATTCCACCACGGCGCAGGTGGCACCCTTTTCGAGGCTGTCACCAACCTGCGGCAGTTCGACGAACACCAGATCGCCAAGCTGGCCCTGGGCGTGATCGGAAATGCCGACGGTCACGCGACCGCCGTCTTCAAGGCGCGCCCATTCATGCGAACGCAGGAACTTCAGGTCACCGGGGATATCGGACATGGTTTGGCTCCGGAAAAGATAAGGCCGCGCGGCGCGGCGGGGTGGCTGGTGAACGGGGGAATTGTAGGCGGGATGCGGGCGGTGTGTTCACTCCACCGGCTTGCCATCGCGCACGAAGGGGAACTTGACGATGCGCGCCGGCAACAGCTTGCCGCGAATGTCCACGCTCACTTCGCCCGCTTCGCCTGCCGGGATGCGGGCGAATGCGACGGCCTTGGCGAGCGTGGGCGAGAAAGTGCCGGAAAGGATTTCGCCATCGCCAGCCGCAGTGACGACACGCTGGCCGTGACGCAACACGCCCTTGTCTTCCAACATCAGGCCAACCATGCGACGCGGTACACCGGCGGCTTTCTGCGCATCCAGCGCGGCGCGTCCAACGAAGTTGCGGCCCTCATCGAAGGCCACCGTCCAGGCCAGCCCGGCCTCCAGCGGTGACACCTCGTCATCCATGTCCTGCCCGTAGAGGTTCATGCCGGCCTCAAGCCGCAAGGTGTCGCGCGCGCCCAGACCGGCCGGCTTCACGCCCGCTGCCGCCAGCCGATCCCAGAATGCGACGGCCTGCTCCTGCGGCAACACGATTTCGAAACCATCCTCGCCGGTGTAACCGGTGCGTGCGACGAACAGGGCTTCGCCGCTGACGCCCTGCACATCGGTGGCGCTGAATCGGGCAAGCGTTTCGATGGCCTGCCGATCGGCTTCGGCGATCAACGGCAGCACGGCGGTGCGTGCGTTCGGGCCTTGCACGGCAATCAAGGCAAATTCGGGGCGTTCTTCCACGCGCACGTCGAAGCCTGAAACCTGCTTCCGGATCCACGCCAGATCCTTGTCGCGGGTGGAGGCGTTGGCCACGAGGCGATAGAAATCTTCGGCCAGGTAGTAGGCGATCAGGTCGTCGATCACGCCACCGTTTTCGTTGAGCATGCAGGAATAGATGGCCTTGCCGGTGCTCTTGAGTTTGTCCACGTTGTTGGCGAGCAAGTGGTGCAGGAAGGCACGCACGCCGGCGCCATGCAGGTCGATCACGGTCATGTGCGAGACATCGAACATGCCGACATCGCGCCGCACCTGATGGTGTTCCTCCACTTGCGAGCCGTAGTGGATGGGCATGTCCCAGCCGCCGAAATCCACCATGCGTGCACCGGCTGCGCGGTGAGTGGCGTTGAGGATGGTTTGCTGGGTCATGGCAGTCTCGATGCATTGAACGGAACCCCCATTATCGCAGGGGCGACGCTTGCGTGTTCCGGCCATTGCACTTGCGTTCGCGGCCAATGCCGCACAAAGCAACTGGCGCCCTCGCCATTGGGCACGCGATGATGCGGCATCGCAGCCGAACGCACCGCCATGTCCCAGTCGCAGTTTTCCCTGCTCCGCCGTCGCCGTTTCCTGCCGTTCTTCGTGACCCAGGCGCTGGGCGCGTTCAACGACAACGTCTTCAAGAACGCGCTGATCATTCTGGTGACCTTCCACATCGCCGGCCTGTCGAGCACCGAGCGCGACCTGTATTCCAACCTTGCCGCCGGACTGTTCGTGTTGCCGTTCTTCCTGCTTTCGGCCAGCGCCGGACAATGGGCGGAGAAGTACGAAAAATCACGCTCGATCCGCCTCATCAAACTGGCCGAAATCGTCCTGATGCTGCTGGCGGGCGTGGCGCTGTGGTCGCAGTCATTGCCGCTCCTGCTCGGCACCTTGTTCCTCACCGGCGCGCAAAGCGCACTGTTCGGGCCGCTGAAGTATTCGATCCTGCCGCAAGCGCTGCGCCCGGCGGAACTGGTGGGCGGCAACGCGCTGGTGGAATCGGGCACCTTCCTCGCCATCCTGCTGGGCACGTTCTTCGGTGGCTGGCTGATGGGGTTTTCCGCCGGCACGCTGTGGGTGAGCGTGGCGCTGGTCGCCATCGCTTTCGCTGGTTGGATCGCCTCGCGAGCCATTCCCGCCGCCCCGGCCACCGCACCGGAACTGAAACTCAACTGGAATCCGGTCAGCGAAACCTGGCGCAACGTGATGTTCCTGCGCGGCCATCGCGCCGTGCTGAACTCGGTGCTCGGGGTGAGCTGGTTCTGGTTCTTCGGCTCGGTGTTCCTGGCCCAGCTGCCCAACTACACCCGGCTGTATCTGGGCGGCGATCAAAGCGTCGCGCCATTGGTGCTGATGCTGTTCGCACTGGGCATCGGCGTGGGCTCGCTGTTGTGCGAAGTGTTCTCGCGCCGCACCGTGGAAATCGGCCTGGTGCCGCTCGGTGCGCTGGGCATGACCCTCTTCGGCGTCGACCTGTATTTCGCCCGACCCGAAATGGCTGCCGTCACCGGGCTGGATTGGCGCGCCTTCCTCGCCGCACCCGGCAACCTGCGCATCTGTTTCGACCTGCTTTTGATCGGCGTTTCCGGCGGCTTCTTCACCGTGCCGCTGTATGCACTGATCCAGCAGCGCAGCCCGCGCGAGCGCCTCTCGCGCGTGATCGCCGCCAACAACATCCTCAACGCGGCCTTCATGGTGGTGGCCGCGATCATGGCCATCGTGCTGCTCAACACCGGCCTCAACGTGCCGCAATTGCTGCTCGTCACCGCCGTGCTCAATGCACTGGTCGCGCTCTACATCTTCACTCTGGTGCCCGAATTCATCGCGCGCTTCATCGCCTATCTGGCCGCCAAGACGCTGTACCGGCTCGATGTGAAAGGCATCGAGCACGTACCCAACGACGGCCCGGCACTGCTTGTCTGCAACCACGTCAGCTTCATGGATGCGATCCTGATTTCAGGCGCGGTGCCGCGCCCGACGCGCTTCGTCATGTACTACAAGATCTTCGACCTGCCCGGCATGAACATCGTGTTCCGCGCCGTGCGCGCCATTCCCATCGCCGGCATCAAGGAAAATCCGGAATTGATGGAGCGCGCCTTCGCCCAGATCGACGACGCGCTCGCACAAGGCGAACTGGTCTGCATCTTCCCCGAAGGCGGGCTGACAATGGATGGCGAGATCGCCGCGTTCCGCAAGGGCGTGGAACGCATCCTTGCCGCCCGCCCCGTGCCGGTGGTGCCGATGGCGTTGCGCGGCATGTGGGAAAGCATGTGGAGCCGACGCGATTCGCGCCTTTCACGCATGCGCTTGCCACGCCGCTTCCGCGCCCATGTGGAACTGGTGGCCGGCGAACCCATCGCGCCACAACACGCCAGCGCCGAGGCACTGGAAGCGCAGGTGAGGCAACTGCGCGGCGCGGCGCGCTGAAATCGAATCGGCACGATGCCGGGTAAAATGCCGGCGAATCGAATCAAGGCTCACACATGCACAGTGTTCCGGTTACCTGGCTCAAGCGCGACGGCAGCGGCAGCTTGAGCGGCGTGCTGCTGCTCGACGGCGCCACGCTGTGCCTGCAATACCAGACGATGGACTGGCATCAGGGCGCGCAGCATCCCAACGCACGCGAACTGCGCCTGAGCCCGGAAAGCATCGTCCACGCCGAGTTCCGCAGCGGCTTTTTGTGGAGTGCGCCCAGCATAGAAATCCAATCCTCGGATTTCGCCGCACTCGCCAGCCTCGACGCCGATCAATCCGGCCACCTCAGCCTGCGCCTGCGCGGCAGCCACCGCCGCGCCGCCAAAGCCCTCGTCGCCGAACTGCACGTGGCGCAGGCGGAAGTGCGCTACAAGCGCTGGAGCCGCGATATGGATCGGATGACGCCCGGCACCTCGCCCGAGGACAACGGCCAATAAGTCGCACTTCTCTCAACTACACGAAAACGGCACATCCCTACCCTAACAGGGCTTGCCCGTTTCCCGTCCGCAGTATTGATGCAGCGACTCGTGCCGTTTTGCAGAGGCGTTATGCCAAATCAGCAATAGGTGATCGATCCATCTCGAACGGCCCCTTTGGCGAGCCAACTCACGTAGCCCCATATCAGGCTGTCGATGATCTTTTCCTTAGTCATCGTTATTGCAAGGTTTGAGAAGCGCCGCTCAAATACTGCAATTGCCGGATCAAGCAAACCGAGCTTCAGAATTCGTGCGTGCTCTCGCTTGAAGAACTCATACGATTCATTGAGTTCTTCAAGCCGGCCGAGCCCGCTGCGCTTTGGCTCAGGAAGAAAGTAAAACCGTTCAACCAACCTGTCATAAACCGGCCGGGTCGGATCAATCATGTGAACGAGCTTCGAGGCGAAAGAGAATTGCAAACTCTGCCTGCCACTTTTCCGCGTTTGGAATCCGTACAAGTGTTTTGCAACATCCACGGCACCCGACGTTGTTCGACCAGCGTTCTTGCTCGCTTCCAGGTAGCTGAAATATTCATTCAGATACGCACCATCAAGTCTGGCAACATTCATGGCCCAGAAGTGTTTGTACCTGCGCTGGAACTCGGTGTTTTCAGATACATTCACATCACGAAGCCGCTTCATTAACCAGGCGTAGTCCTCGACATGCCCGGAGAATTCAGCTTTGATCCGCGAAGCTCCCGGCTCTGCCAAAAAGCCGACGAGTTTATCGGCACAGGCATTTATG
>JAEXRB010000185.1 GCA_023438325.1 Pseudomonadota bacterium
AACAACCGCTGCGCCAGTTCCGTCGCCACCTCCCCCAACACCAGCCGGTCGGCATCCGGCTGCCCGAGCAGATGCCAGGCCGCTTCGTTGTGCAAATGCACGATGCCGGCCACGTCCACCACCAGCACGCCGGTACGCATGCGCCGGATCACCAGTTCATTGATCTGCGCCAGGCTCTCCACCTCCACGCCGCGTTGCTGCGCCAGCACGTGGGTTTCGCGCATCTGCCCTCCCACCAGGTCACCCAGCTTGGCCATCGCCAGATAACCCAGCGCGCACACCACGATCTCGATCAGCGAGCGCCGATCGAAACCTGCATCCATGCGTGACAGTGCGTATTCCAGCAACAGCAGCGCCCCCGCGGCTATCGCGAGCTTCAGCGTGGTGCGCAATGGCAACAGCACCGCCGCCGCGCCGAAGGTGACGATCAGTGCCATCGCGATGCCGGTCTGCAGATGCGTGACCGAATGCACCATCAGCACCGTGGCCACCACATCCAGCACCACACCCACGACCACTTGCCCGAACAATGGATGGCCCGGGCGCCGTCCGTGCACCAGCAATACCAGCGCGCACAAAAAGTAGATTCCGGCCACCGCTGCCGCCAGATGCGGCCGAATCAGCGCGACCCAGGCCTCCGGCAACGACCCAAACGCCAGCAACGCGAATACCGATGCCACCAGCATGCGGTACAAGGTGAAGAAATACTGCTCCCGACGCAGTGCTTCGTCGCCCGAAGCCACGTCATCCTCCGCGTCCTTCCCCGCCCTTACGATTTCACTCACGTGGCACGCCCCCTTCATCAATGCCATGCGTACTGCATCGCATGGTGTTGGCAGGACGAAGTATGCGCGTTTTGCCTTTGACCTGCCGCTCCATCAAAATAGGCGGCCCGCTGCGGCGCTATGCCCAGGGCAAAGTGCGGCGGCGCGTCCCTCCCCTCCCTCCTTCCCCAAGGGTGACGCATGAATTTCCACGAATATCAGGCCAAGGAACTATTTGCCCAGTACGGCATTCCGGTTCCTGCGGGCAAGATCGCACAAACGCCTAACGAAGCTGTCGACGCTGCCAAAGCCATCGGCGGCGACTTCTGGGTGGTCAAAGCCCAGATCCATGCTGGCGGCCGCGGCAAGGCAGGCGGCGTCAAGCTCGCCAAGACGCTTGATGAAGTGAAGCAATACGCTTCGGCCATGCTCGGCACCAAGATGGAAACCTACCAGAGCGCCGGCGTGGCCCTGCCGATCGACACCGTGCTGGTGACCCAGGCCACCGACATCGCCAAGGAACTGTATCTTTCGCTGCTGGTGGATCGTGCGACCCGCTCCATCACCTTCATTACCTCCAGCGAAGGCGGCGTGGACATCGAACAGGTGGCCGCCGAAACCCCGGAAAAGATCCAGACCCTCAACGTCAATTACGTTCAGGGCCTTCAGCCCTACCAGTGCCGTCAGGTCGGGTTTGCCATGGGCCTCAACGCCAAGCAGGTCAGCCAGCTCACCAAGCTGATGATGGGCCTGTTCAAGTTGTTCAACGAGAAGGACCTAGCGCTGGTCGAACTGAACCCGCTCGCCATCCTCACCAACGGTGATCTGGCCGTGCTCGACGGCAAGGTCAACTCCGACGACAACGCCACCTTCCGCCACGCCGACCTCGCCGCCATGCGCGACGTGCGTCAGGAAGACGAAACCGAAGTTCTCGCCAGCAAGCACGACCTCAACTACGTCACCATGGATGGCAACATCGGCTGCATGGTCAACGGCGCAGGCCTGGCGATGGCCACGATGGACGTGATCAAGCTGGAAGGCGGCGAACCGGCCAACTTCCTCGATGTGGGCGGCGGCGCCACCAAGGAGCGCGTCACCGAGGCGTTCAAGCTGATCCTTTCCTCCGACAAGGTGAAGGCGATTTTCGTCAACATCTTCGGCGGCATCGTGCGCTGCGACATGATCGCCGAAGGCATCATCGCCGCGGTCAAGGAAGTGGACGTGAAGGTGCCGGTGATCGTGCGTCTGGAAGGCACCAATGTCGAAAAGGGCAAGGAACTTCTGAAGAACTCCGGCCTGGCCATCCAGCCGGCCGACGACATCAACGACGGCGCCAAGAAAGCCGTTGCCGCGATTGCTGCCTGAGGAACGAACACCATGAGCGTATTGGTCAACAAGAACACCAAGGTGATCGTGCAGGGCTTCACCGGCCAGCAGGGCACCTTCCATGCCGAGCAGATGCTCGATTACGGCACCAAGGTCGTCGGCGGCGTCACGCCCGGCAAGGGTGGCACCCAGCACATCGGCCTGCCGGTCTTCAATACCGTGCAGGAAGCCGTCGATGAAACCGGCGCCGACGCCTCCGTCATCTACGTGCCGCCGGCATTTGCCGCCGACGCCATCCTCGAAGCCGCCGATGCCGGCATCCGCATCATCGTCTGCATCACCGAAGGCATCCCGGTGCTGGACATGCTGCGCGTGAAGAACACCCTGGCCGGTTACGACGATGTCGTGCTGATCGGCCCCAACTGCCCCGGCGTCATCACCCCGGGCGAATGCAAGATCGGCATCATGCCGGGCCACATCCACATGCCAGGCAAGATCGGCATCGTGTCGCGCTCGGGCACGCTGACCTATGAGGCGGTCAAGCAGACCACCGACGCGGGCTTGGGCCAGTCCACCTGCATCGGCATCGGCGGCGACCCGATCAACGGCACCAACTTCATCGACGCCCTGCGCCTGTTCCAGGACGATCCGCAGACCGAAGGCATCATCATGGTCGGCGAAATCGGCGGCAGCGCCGAGGAAGAAGCCGCGCAATTCATCTCCGAATACGTCACCAAACCGGTGGTCGGCTTCATCGCCGGCGCCTCAGCCCCAAAGGGCAAGCGCATGGGCCATGCCGGCGCCATCGCCTCGGGCGGATCGGGCACGGCGGAAGGCAAGTTCGAAGCACTGGAAAAGGCCGGTGTCACCACGGTCAAGTCGCCGGGAGACTTGGGGCGCGCCATTGCCAAGCGACTGGCTTCCTGATCGCACCCAGGCCTCATGCACTACCAGAAGGGCCGCCTCGTGCGGCCCTTCTTTTTTCCGATTACTTGCCTGCGGGATACATCAGCGGCAATGCCTGCGGCGCCACGGCCCGGTAAATCGTGCCGTGGGTCAGATCGATGCGCGGCTGATAGATCGTTTCCAGCCCTTCGGGAGCAGCGCGGGACAGTATTTCGGCCAACGTGGTGGCATGCGGCACGATGTCGGTTTCATCGGCATGTGAAAGATAGATCCGGCCACGCAAGTCAGGGTGTTGCGCCAGCACGGCCTCGGCCTGTTTCACCAGATGGGCATCGTTCCACCAGAGGCTGGGGCTGAGCGCAATCCAGGTATCGAACAGATCCGGCTGCGCGAAGAAGCTGTCCAGGATGAACAGGCCGGCCAGCGACTCCCCCACGATGCCGGATGCTTCGGTGATGCGATACGTCTTGCCGATATGCGGCTTCAGCTCTTCGGCCAGAAAGCGCCGAAAAGACGGCGCACCACCCACACGCGGAGCAATCGTTGCATCCGATTCAACCTGCGTGGGCGGAGAGAGGTCATAGCGCCGCTGGATATTTTCGATACCCACCAGTATCAATGGCTGCATCCGGCCTGCGCGGATGCCGTCATCAAGGGTGGTGGCAATGTGGGGAAAATCCTCACGCACGCCACCATCGGGCATGTACAGCACCGGATAGGCCTGGGCACTGCCAGCGTAGTCGGGGGGCAGATAAACGTTGATCTTCCTGCTTTCGCCAAGCACCGTCGAAGCCAGATCGAAACTTTCATGCGCAGGCACCGGCTCAGGGACCTGAGAGGCGCACGCCTGAAGCAAGAGCACAACGACAGCCGTCATGAAATACCGTATTCGCATAAGCCCCACACCACGATAAGTACCGAATCGGCACGGCATTCAAGGTATTACAAAACCCGTGGGCATGATCAACAACATCGTCGCCAAAGGCACTCTGGAAGGGCCGGCTTTGCGCGCAGCTTCTGCGATGCGTCCCGAAATCGCCGTCAAGCCGGGGGCCGGCTTCATCGCCTCCTGCGGCCCGGGCACGACGGAAGGCGTGCTCGAAACATCTACCTGCCAAGGGGCCGAAATCGCTCGCACAAAGAGGCTGGATCAGCCGCCGCGCGCTTGCTCCAGCCGCGCCTGGATCGCCGGCAGATCGGTATTGCCCGGATCCAGTTCACGCGCCTGATCGAAGGCGCGCGTGGCCAGATCGATTTCGCCGGCACCGATGCGCTCGCTGGCATAGGCCAGATAGCTGCGAGCCAGACGCCGGCGGGCAGGCACGAGACGCGCATCGGAAGGCGCGATCACGCTCATGGCTTCCAGCGCATCGCGCGCGGCGCCCAGACGATTGCCGGCCATCGCATCCTCGAAACGCTGCATCGCACGATCCGGTAATCCAGCCAATCCGCCACGCGCCTCGGCATTGCCGGGCGCCTGTGCCAACACCGCACGATAGAGGTCATAAGCGCTCTCTCCGGGCGGCATCAGCAGCCGCCCGGCCTGCGTCGCATCGCGCGCACGTTGCAGTGTCGCGGAAATGTCGATGGCAGCCACCACCTGTTGCGCCTGAATCTGCCCGCGCCGTTCACGCACTTCATTCAGCCGTTGCTGCGTGGTGCCGAGTGCCGACAGATCCGGAGCCAATCGGCCGGCCTGTCCGATCAGATCCTGGGCGGTGTCGAATTGATGGTCGTCGATGTGCTTGCCGGCCTGCGCCAGCAGGGCCATCGCAACATTGCGCACGCCTTCCAGCGCACGCGGCTGCGCGGGATCCTGCGCAAGCACGGCCTGATAGCCCTGCAAGGCATTGGGTTGACGCGGGGGCGTGAGCTGAGCGCGCGCCAACAGCGCATCGGCGGCGTCGAGCTGACCACTCACGTTGTCAGCCTGGACTTGCCGCGCCCGAGCCAGCAGCGCACGCGCTTCGGGCAGGCCCAAATGTGCCGAATCGAGCGCAGCAACACGCTCGATGGTCTGCGCGGCTGCATCGAACTGCCCGAGCGTGATCGCCTGGCGTGCCTGTTCGAGCAGGCGTGCGAGCGAATCGCGCAGGCCGGCAACCGCGATGGCGTTGCCCGAGTCAATCGCCAGCGCACGCCGATAGAGCGCCACGGCACTGTCTTGGTTGCCATCCAGCTCGCCGGCATCCGCAGCACTGCGCGCGGCATCGAGCAGACTGCCGAGTTCGACATCGCGGCTTTCCCGTACTTGCAGCAGGCGCGCCAGATCCGCCACATCGGCCGCGGGCAGGGCCAATGATTGCGCTTGGGCCAGCAATTGGGTGGCCGGCGTGGCGTCGCCTGCTGCCAGCGCCGCACGAGCCTGAGCGAGCAACTGCCGGCCCACGTCCTGCAAACCGCGCCGCGCCGGCTGATTGTCAGGGTCAAGCGCGAGGGCGGCGAGATACAACTCACGCGCACTGCCCTCGCCACCGGAAAGTCGGCCCTGCCGCATTGCCTCGCCGGCATCCAGCAAGAGGCTGTTCATGCGGGTGTGCGGCAGAACATCGCGCAGGCGATCCTGAAACAGATACAGCCCGGTGCCGAGCAAGACCAGCACCAAGGCCGCAACTGCCAGCCAGCGCCAACGCCGTCCGCGCCGCCCGCCACTGCCGGATGCACGGAAGCGCGAGGGCGTATGCAGAACCTCCTCGATGCGGCCCAGACGTGGCTCGTCCGACTCGTTCCAGTCCGGCAAAATCGCCGCCGCAGGCGTCACCGGCAACACTCTGGTTTCGCGGGATGCGGAAGACGAGCGCGCCGCAGCATCGAGTGCGGCGGCAACATCGGCACCGCGCTGATAGCGCTGCGCAGGATCCTTGGCAAGCATGCGATCGAGGATCGGCTGCAAGGCTGCAAACTCTTCCGGCAACTTCGGCAACGGTGCGGTGATGTGCATGATGCCGACCGCAAGCGAATCGGCAGCCTGATACGGAACCCGCCCCACCAAAAGCTCGTAAAGCACGATGCCCAGGCTGTAGATATCCGCACGCCCGTCCAGCGGCTGGCCGCGCGCCTGCTCGGGGCTCATGTAATGCGGTGTGCCGACGATGGCTCCGGTGCGGGTCATGCGGCTGGCATCGCTGACCCGTGCGATGCCGAAATCGGTAAGCACCGCAGCGCCGTCCTCGCGCAGCAGGATGTTGTCCGGTTTGATGTCGCGATGAACGATGCCGTGCACGCCGGCGTAATCGAGCGCACTGGCGATCTGGCTGGCGATGCGCAATGCAAAACTCAGCGGCCGGGGCGAGCCGTCGCGCCCCATCACCTGCCCGCCGGGCAGGTACTCCATCGCGATGTAATGATGCTCGCCGCTGACTCCCACGTCGTACACCTGGACCACGTTGGGATGGCGCAACTTGGCCGCGATGCGTGCCTCGCGCAGGAATCGCTCGCCGAACTGTTCGTCCCCCAGAAGCGTGGTCGACATGACCTTCAGCGCCACTTCGCGCTGCACCGATTGCTGCTCGGCCAGATACACGGTGGCCATGCCACCGCGTCCCAGCGTCCGCAAGATCCGGTACCCGGAAATGTCCAATATGCCCTCCCCCCCTGCTGGCGACCCGTCCGCCGTATCACGCGGCTCGATGAACCGGAAGCATAGCAACTGTCAGTGCGGTGATTCGCTGCTCAATAAGCGTCGTTGTGTACCGACTGCACCGCACGGCCGGAAGGATCCACGACGTTTTTCAGCGACGCATCCCATTCCAGCGCGGCAGCAGTGGAGCATGCCACCGACGGGCCGCCCGGAACGCATTCGGCGGCAAAAGCCTGCGGAAAATGCTTTTCAAACAGCGTGCGATAGAAATATGCCTCTTTCGTGGCCGGGGTGTTGTACGGGAATCGGAAACGCGCGCTTTCCAATACCTGATCGCTGACC
>JAEXRB010000187.1 GCA_023438325.1 Pseudomonadota bacterium
GTGAGCGAAAACAGACCGGGCTTCTTGCCCGCTTGCCCGCGTACATGCGTGAGGATGTCCGTACGCAGCGGATTGATTCCGCCCTCCTTCGGAAACCGCGCCAGATGCGCGTTCAACTTCTCCCGCAACGCGGAAAGCGTTGGCCCGGCGTTTTCGTCGCGCGGCGGGGTGCCCTCGATGCTGCGATAGAAGTTGTCGGTATCGACGAAATCCGCATCGACCAGACAGGAGAAGATCATTCGGGTCAGCAGGGAAAGCTGGAATGCGCCGCGTTGCGTTGATGGTTTGAAGCCTTGCGGCAAGCCGATCTTTTCCGGCAGGGCGATCTCGCGCTCCCAATCCGGTAACAACGGCGGCAGCTTGCCGAGATAATCCTTCGCCAGTCGATCTTGCAAGGCCGAACGGCGTTCGCCCTGCCTGCCGTTGGCCAGCCCCGCGTGATGGCCTGCGATGGCATAGGCCATCAACGAACCAAGTTGCTTGTAGCGTTGCATGGCGATGTCAGCGCCCCAAGTGGCGTGATCGACCTTGGGAACCTCGCCCAGCAACCGCTTCTGGAACTGTTCGGTGTATTTTCCCAAGTCGTGCAACAGGCCACCGACCTGCGCCATGTCCTCGCCACCAAACCATCGCGCGCGTTCGGCAGCCATCGTTCCAACAGAACCCAGATGCCCGCGCAAGGTTTGCCAATCCGCCTTGCTCGCATCTTTCGTCGAGTGTGCGTAGAACTCCATGCAGTTCCCCCTGTTGCCCTTCAGTGGGACAGGAGAAAACCATACTTCCATCTCACCACGTGAGACGACAGCAACCGCTCGTCGGCTTTTTCAAGCCGTCTTCACCTGTCTTCCCATATGCATTTCATGCATTTGTTGCTCCACGCGCGCCAAATCCTCCTCGGTATCCACGCCCGCCGGGAACGGCTCGGGGCTGATCGCGGCGGCGATGCGCCAGCCGGCTTCCAGGGCGCGCAGTTGTTCGAGGGATTCGATCTGTTCCAGCGTGCCGGGAGGCATTGCGGCGAAGGCGCGCAGGTGGGCGACACGGTAGGCGTAAAGGCCGATGTGGCGCAGCCATTGGCCCGGCGGAAGGGTGACGCGATCACGCGAAAACGCGTCACGATGCCAAGGGATCGGGGCGCGGCTGAAATAGAGCGCAAGGCCGTTGGCGTCACGCACCAGTTTCACGCAATTGGGGTCGAACAATTCCTCGGTACTGCCGACAGGCTGGGCGAGCGTGGCGATCTGCGCATCGCTTTGCATCAGCGCCCGTGCTGCGGCACGGATGGCGCTCGGCGGCGCGAGTGGTTCGTCACCTTGCAGGTTCACGACGATCATGTCGTCGCGCCAGCCGCGCAACGCGGCACATTCGGCCAGACGATCGGTACCGGAGGTGTGGCTGGCGGCGGTCATGCAGACGGTGACGCCAAGTGGCGCGAGGGCATCGGCGATGCGCACATCATCGGTGGCGACGACGACTTCACCCGCACCGGCTTCGCTGGCACGGCGGGCCACGTGCACGATCATCGGCTCACCTGCGATCAGGCGCAGCGCCTTGGCCGGCAATCGCGTGGAGCCGTAACGGGCGGGAATGGCAACGACGAAATCCGGATCAGTCATCGGGAATTTTCCTGCAAGGTGGCAAGTCGTGCGGCAACGGCATCGAAAAAAGCATCGGGAAGTTGCGCCGTCACGGCGACCGCATACGCGTTTCCACGAGTGAAAGCAGCGCATTTGACCGCATCTTTCTCCGTCATCAGCACGGGCGCGGCATCTGTGAAATCCAGCTCACCCGGCGCATAGGCGTGATGATCCGGAAAGCCGTGCGGCTGGAGCATCAGGCCCGCGGCACGAAGGGCATCGAAAAAACGCGCCGGTTCCGCAATGCCGGCAACGGCGTGCACCTGCGTGCCGAGGAAGGTGGACAGCGGAATGGCAGCACCGCCGCCTAGCGGATAGACGCTGGAAAAGGCGAGCGTCATCGGTACTTCACCCTCGCCTGGCTCGCCGCCATTCACCACGATGAAGTCGCAGGCAGCCGCGCGTTCGGTAGGTTCGCGCAATGGCCCTGCGGGCAGCAGCCGCGCGTTGCCGAAACGGCGACGGCCATCGATGGCGAGGATTTCGATATCGCGTGCCAAGGCATAGTGCTGAAGGCCATCGTCGGCAATCAACACATCCACATCGCCGCTTTCCAGCAGCAAGCGTGCGGCATCGATGCGCTTTGCGGCAACGGCGACGGGTGCTCCCGTGCGGCGTGCGATCAGCAGCGGTTCGTCGCCGGCGATGGCGGCATCGTCGTGGCGCGAAACCCGATGCGTGCCCTTGCCGGTACGGCCATAACCGCGCGAGATCACGCCGGGGCGGAAACCGCGCGCCATCAGCGCCTGCACCAGCGCAATGGTCAGCGGTGTCTTGCCGGCTCCGCCGACGGCGAGATTGCCGACGACGATCACCGGCACGGCGACGGATGCGCCCGGCTTCTTGCCCGAAACGAAGGCCGCACGTCGTGAGCGTGCAACACGACCGAACAAGGCAGACAGCGCCCGCAGCAGAACGCCCGGTGTCGCGTCGCCATACCAGCGCCGCTCAAGCCATTGCGTTACGCGGACGCGCAGCGCGGCCACCGATCAGCCCTCGGCTGCCTTGTCGCGAAACTGGAGTTGGTACAGCGCCGCGTACACGCCGCCTTTGGCCAGAAGATCGGTGTGGCGCCCCAGTTCGATCAGCCGACCATGATCCATCACCGCGATCTGGTCGGCATGTTCGATGGTGCTCAAGCGATGCGCGATGACCAGCGTGGTGCGGTCGGCCATCAGGCGCGTGAGCGCGTCCTGGATCAGGCGCTCGGATTTGGTATCGAGTGCGCTGGTGGCTTCGTCCAGAATCAGGATCGGAGCGTTCTTGAGCAGGGCGCGGGCAATGGCGATGCGCTGGCGCTGGCCACCGGAAAGCAATGCACCGTGTTCGCCGACCGGGCTATCGAGGCCTTGCGGCAATTCGCGGATGAACTCCATCGCGTTCGCGGCTTCTGCGGCAGCCTCGATCCGGGCGCGGCTCGCATCGGCAAGGCCGCCGTAGGCGATGTTGGCGGCGATGGTGCCGTTGAACAGCACCACGCGCTGGCTCACCAACGCGATCTGCGAGCGCAGGTCGGCGAGGCGGTATTCGGAAAGCGGGTGACCATCGAGCGTTATTTGGCCGGATGTGGGCTCGTAGAAGCGCGGCAACAGACTCGCCAGGCTGCTCTTGCCGCTGCCCGAAGCGCCGACCAGGGCCGTGACAGATCCGGGCGGGCAATGCAGCGATACGCCATCGAGCGCGGGCTCGTTGCGACCGCTGTAGCGCAGGCCGATGCCGTGCAGGTGGATCTCGCCGCGCGCGTGTTGGAGCGGGCGCGTGCCGGTGTCGATTTCTTCGGGCGCATCCAGCACCTCGAACAATTCATCCGCCGCCGCGATGCCACGCTGGAGCGTGGATTGCACCGTGGTCAAACGCTTGATCGATGGCAGCATCACCAGCATGGCGGTGATCAGCGACATGTAGGCGCCGGGGCTCATCGTGTCCAGCAGATCGGGCCGGGTGGCACGCCAGACGATGGCGGCCAGCGCACTGGCGGCCACCAACTGAATGGTCGATGTGCTCAGCGCGTTGGTGGTGGCGATCTTGAGATTCAATCCGAGATTGCGTTGCGCGGCTTCGGAAAACCGCATGGCCTCGCGCGACTGGCCGCCGTAGATGCGGATTTCGCGGTGGCCTTCAACGGCCTCCTCCACCATGCCGGTGACATCGCCCATCGAGGACTGGATGGTGCGGTTGATGTTGCGGTAGCGGCGGCCGACGTAGCGCCACACCAATCCGGTGAGCGGCACCATCACGAACAGGTAAAGCGTCAGGCTGGCACTGGTCCACAGCATCACCGTGACCATTGCGATCACGGTGAGGCCATCGACGATCATCGACTTGATCGCATCCGAACTGGCCTGCGCCACCTGTTCGGCGCCGTAGATGACACGCGATACCACCTGCCCGCCTGGTTCACGGTCAAAATACGCCGCGGGCAAGCGCTGGTATTTTCCGAACACCAGATTGCGCAGATCACGCACCACGCTGCGGCCGATGCGCGCCATGCCGTAGTCGCCGGCAAAGGTGGCAATGCCGCGCAGCACGAACAAGACCACGAGCGCGATCGGCATCCAGAAGATCACCTCCGCATCGCGCGCGACGAAAAGATCGTCAAGCATCGGCTTGATCAAACGGACGAACGCTCCCGAAGCGGCCGCATCGAACACCATGCCGAGGAGGGCCAGCAGCCAGAACGGCCAGTACGGCCTGACGTATCCGATCAGACGCCGATAGGTTCCGCGTCCTGATGCCTGCTCGCTCACTGGCTGCCCTGCTCCGGCGGCACGGTGGCGATGGACAGGCGCGAAAAGCCGAGCTGGCCGATGGCATCCATCGCCATCACCACCGACTGATGCGGAGTTTTTCCATCGGCGCGCAGGATCACCGCGCGCGACTTATCATCACCTGCCACCTTGCCGATGGCCTCGCGCAGCGAGGCGGCGTCACGCCGCAGCACTTCACTGCCGCCGACGAAATAGCGTCCTTCGGCATCGACCACCACCACCAGCGGATCCTTTGGTGTTTCCGCCACCTGACCGCTCGCTTCGGGCAGGTCGATCTTGAGGGCGCTGCGATCCTGGAACGTGGTCGTGACAACGAAGAAGATGATCAGCGTGAGCACCACGTCGATCAACGGGACGAGACTGACTTCCAGCTCATCGTTGCCACGGACCGAACCAATCCTCATGTGGCCGCGCTCCTGCGCCGCACCGGGGAGGCCGGCGGCGGTGCGGGCTGGGCGATGTTGTCGAGCGTATCGATCAACGCCATCGCCTGACGCTCCATCTCGATGGTGTAGGCCGTGACCAAGCCGCGGAAATAACGATGGAACACCAACGCCGGAATCGCCACGCAAATACCGGCAGCGGTGGTCACCAGCGCCTGACCAATGCCGCCGGCCAACTGCGTCATGTCGCCGATGCCGTGATCGAGGATGCCAAGGAACATGCGCATCATGCCGATCACCGTGCCCAGCAGACCCAGCAGTGGCGCCGCGCTGGCAATGGTGCCAAGCGTGTTGAGGTAGCGTTCGAGCTGATGCATCACGTGCCGGCCGGTGTCCTCGATGCGTTCGCGAATCACCTCGCGCGGACGGCGGCGAACATCCAGGCCGGCGGCCAGCACTTGCCCAAGCGGGGAGTTCTGGCGCAACGCGTCGATGTGCTTGGGATCAAGATGCGCATGGCGCGCCCACTCGCAGACTTCGTCACCGAGCCCCTTCGGCAGCACGCTGCTGCGGCGCAGGCTCCACAGACGCTCCAGCACGACACCCAGTGCGAGCACCGAGATCAGCGCGATCGGCCACATCACCCATCCACCGGCCTTGAACAATTCCAGCACGCAATGCTCCTTCAGCAGTTCGTGTTTACGGCTCGTGGCCGGTACTGCGCCAGTTTACCTTCAGCGCGATGATTCAACGCCGTCCACACCCTGCCAGGCTCAGGCGCTGCCCCGGCTTGATCAGGTATTTCGGCGCACGGATGCCGTTGGCCTGAGCCATGTTCTGTACCGTACAACCATGCTTTCGGGCGATGCTGTGCAGTGAATCGCCCTTCTTCACCACGTGGGTGCCGCCGCCACCGCTGCGCGGGGCAACAGCAGGCGCCACGGGCGGACGGGCTTCGTGCAGTTCGCGGCTCATTGCCAGCATCGGGCCTTCCTGACACTGGCGCAGATAAGCCTCCAGCGCCGCTGCCGGCATTTCCAACTCCGTGTTCGCCGGCAGGCGGTGCCCGGCTTCCCAGCGTGCATTGAGGTTGCGCAAATGGCGGAACCAGCCACGCGGGTTGCCGTGCTGGCCGATGCATACGGCCAGCTCATTGATCGACATGTCCTGTTTGAGCGTGATTTTCACCGGGCTGGCGTCGTACTGCGCCAGGCTCAGGTTGTAGCGCTCCGGATGCAGGAACAACCACGCCGCAGCCAGCACCATCGGCACGTATTCGCGGGTTTCCGCCGGCAATGCACTGAACACCTGCGGGCTCCAGAAATCCTTGGCTCCCTTGCTGGAAAGCCGCGCGATGCGGCCTTCGCCGCCGTTGTAGGCCGCCAGCGCCAAGGCGAGGTTGCCATTGAGTTCGGCAAAGCGCTCGTTGAGGTAGGCGGCGTTGGCGCGGGTGGATTCCTGTGGATCAAAGCGCAGGTCGAAGCTACCGCCGCGATTGAGGCCGAAACGCGCGCCGGTGGCCGGCATGAAC
Source organism: Pseudomonadota bacterium (assembly GCA_023438325.1). Classification (GTDB taxonomy): domain Bacteria; phylum Pseudomonadota; class Gammaproteobacteria; order Xanthomonadales; family Xanthomonadaceae; genus Denitratimonas. The sequence continues at coordinate 6,320 of JAEXRB010000187.1, forward strand.
TGCAACGGCCCGGCTGCACCGGCACGCGACACCGCATGCACGCGCCCACCCGATTCCTTCGCCATGATGCCGAACAGCAGCGCCTCGGGCAGGCCGGTCTTTTCGTACTCGGGGAACATGCGATGCCGCATGTACTGGTAGTTCTCCCACGTATCGAGCAGCTGCGGCCGCATCCAGGTCAGCCATTCCTCCATCGCAGCCTTGACCGGCTCGTTGAGCTCGATGACTTTGGCCAGATCCTTGCCGTTGAGCAAGGACACGGTTCGCGCTGCCGCTGGCATGACCAGCAGCACCGGCGAGTCGCCCTCGCCCGAGAGTGCGTCATCGGCATCCACCGGCACGGCATCTTCCGTGGCGCCGGCCAGATAGCGGGCCTGACGCACCAGCAGGGCATCCTGCGCGGCAATCACGCGACGTACATCGCAGCCGGACTGGGCCAGACACTCGTCGGCAATCTCGCTCAATTCGGCACGTGCGGTGATGAACTGCGTGGCGGCAGCGGCCGACTCGCCCTGCTCGTACAACGTCACGGCGGTATCGAAACGTGCGCTGGCATTGTCGATGCGGGCATACAACGCATTGAGTGCGGCATCCGATACCGCCGTGCGGGCATCAGGCCGTGGCGCATTGGCGGCGCACCCGAGCAGGAACAGGAAAGGCAGCAACAGCAGCGCGCGCATGGGTTATCCGGGGAAAAACACGACGCGCGAGCCTAACGACCCCGGATCGCAGCGGCAAGGCCGCGCATGCCGGCTGATCCGCGCTTTCAAAAACCCATCCGCCCGCCGCTGCATTTCCGTATGTGCCTGCACACCAGCCCGAACGGGCGCGCACCACCATCGCGGCCCGCATACAATCCCCTGTTTTCCACAGGGAAGCTGCCCGTGAACGACATCCTCGTCGGCAAGTCCATCACCACCCCTGACAGTGGCCAAGTCAACCTGCTCGCCAAGTATGGCAATCGCCATGGCCTGGTCGCCGGCGCCACCGGCACCGGCAAATCGGTCACGTTGATGGTGCTTGCCGAGGGTTTCTCGCGCCAAGGCGTGCCGGTGTTCCTGGCCGATGTGAAGGGCGATATCGCAGGCCTTGCCGTGCCCGGTGCCAGCAACGAGAAGATCGCCGCACGCGTCGCGCAGATCGGCATCGACGGCTACGCCAACGAAGGCAGCCCGACGGTGTTCTGGGACGTGTTCGGCAAGGACGGCCATCCGGTGCGCGCCACGATCTCCGAGATCGGCCCGACGCTGCTGGCGCGCATGCTCGAACTCAACGACACCCAGGCCGGCGTGCTCGACATCGTGTTCAAGCTGGCCGACGACAATGGCTGGTTGCTGCTGGATATCGACGACCTGCGATCGCTGCTGAACTTCGCCGCCGAAGAACGCAAGGAAATCTCCACCCGCTACGGCCTCATCAGCCCGGCGTCCATCGGCGCCATCCAGCGTGCCCTGCTGCGACTGGAGCAGGACGGTGGAAACCTGTTCTTCGGCGAACCAGCGCTCGATCTCAACGACTTGATGCGCACCGATTTTTCCGGGCGCGGCGTGGTCAACATCCTCGCCGCCGACAAGCTCATTCTCAAACCCCGCCTGTACTCCACTTTCCTGTTGTGGCTGCTCTCCGAGCTGTTCGAGAACCTGCCGGAAGTGGGCGATCTGGACAAACCCAAGCTGGTGTTCTTCTTCGACGAAGCCCATCTGCTGTTCGACGACGCCCCGCCGGCGCTGCGCCAGCGTGTGGAACAGGTCATTCGCATCATCCGCTCCAAGGGCGTGGGCGTGTATTTCTGCTCGCAGTTCCCAGATGACGTGCCCACCGAAATCCTCGGCCAGCTCGGCAATCGCGTGCAACATGCGCTGCGTGCGTTCACCCCGCGCGATCAGAAAGCGGTGAAAACCGCCGCCCAGACCTTCGTGCAGAACCCGCACCTGGATGTGGTGCAGACCATTTCCCAGCTCGGCACCGGCGAGGCGCTCACCTCGATGCTGATGGACAAGGGCATTCCCTCGCCCGTCGAAAAGACCCTGATCTGCCCGCCGCGCTGCCGCATGGGCGCGATCACGCCGGAAGAACGCGCCACCATTCGCAGCCGCAGCCCGGTCGGCGGCCGCTACGATACCGCGATGAACCGCGAATCGGCGCACGAGATCCTTGCCAAGCGCGCCGAAGAACTCACTGCCGCCAAAACCGCCGAGGCGGAAGCCAAAGCCACCGCCAAAACCAAGGATGCCGAACCGGAGTCAAGTGGCATCGGCCAGAAGGTGAACGAGTGGCTGTTCGGCACCAAGCGACGTCAGGGTGCGATCGAAACCATGACCAAACAGACCGCCCGCACCGTGGGCACCAAACTCGGCAATCAGATCCTGCGAGGCGTGCTCGGCGGCATCTTCAAGAAGTAAGTGATGCGGGCAGGGCCAACGCTGCTGCCCGGTCATCTCGACAGCGCGATTTCCCGCGTTTCCCGATTCCCTTCATCGCCTCGCCATGCATACACTTGTGCGACCGGAATCATCCCGCCAATCCCGATCAATGCATGAGGTCCGCATGCGCCACCCAATCGCTCTTACCCTGATCCTGAGCCTGTTTTCGTTTTCTGCGGTGGCGGAGGAATACACCTTCGTCGTCGAAAACAATGCTGACCAGCGCATTGTCGGAATCGAAGTTTCCGAAGATGGCGAGGAGTGGGCCTACTTCGACATCGGCCGCGGCATTCCTTCCGGTGAATCGGTCACGCTCGCCTGGGACGAAAGCACCAATGGCAGCGATTGCGAGTGGATGTTCCGCGCCAAGTTCTCCGGCGGCGACGTCCTCGAATCTGATTGGGTGAATTTCTGCGAAGACGATGTCGTCATGACGTTCGAATTCGACTGATCCTCCGCTTGCAGTGCATGAAAAAGGGCGCCTTGGGCGCCCTTTTTCATCGCATCGACAACGCCGCATCCAATGACGGCACGCGCTGCCATGATTTCGTCCGGATACCGACGACCAGGGCAGCACGGCATGGGCGCCCGTCGCGCCACGCAGATTTCCGGCAAGCCTTGCGTATGCGTTGGTTACTGCCAAGATGCACGGCATGAAGCGCCGCCATCTCCTTCACAGCCTTGCCCTTGCACCACTGCTGGCTTCCGGCCTGAACCGGGCCAGCGCCTCCACGCGCACGCTGGCCACCTGGTTCGGCACACCGCCCACGCCGAGCCGCATCGCGCGCGTATTCGCCACCGGCGCACCGGCCGCTGTTCTGGTGTACGTGCTCGCACCGGAAAAACTGCTCGGCTGGCCCAGCTATCTGGACGATGAAGCACGCCGCTTGCTGCCTCGTGTGCCGGCCGAGCTCCCGCACCTTGGTCGCCTTTCAGGACGCGGCAGCACGATGTCGACCGAAGCCCTGCTCGCCCTGAAGCCCGACCTGGTACTGGATGCCGGCAGCGTCACGCCGACGCATGTTTCCGGTGCCGAACGCGCTTGGCAGCAGACCGGCCTGCCGTATGCGCTGGTCGATGGCCGCCTCATCGACACACCGGCCCAGTTGCGCGAAACCGGCACGCTGCTCGGCACCGAAGAACGCGGCAAACAACTGGCCGGGGAAGCGCAGCGCGTGCTCGATCTGGCGCAGGCCGTGCTTTCCGATGTCGCCGATGACGAACGCCCCCGCGTCTATTACGGGCGCGGCCCGGACGGGCTGGAAACCGGATTGCGCGGTTCGATCAACATGGAAGCCATCGAACTGGCCGGCGCTCGCAATGTCGCCGCCTCCACAGGCCGTGGTGGGCTGACGCAGGCCTCGATGGAGCAGATTCTGGCGTGGGATCCCGACGTGGTGCTCACCCAGCATCCGGACTTCGCTCGACACGTCCTCACAGCCCCCCTGTGGCGCGGGGTGAGGGCGATACGCCAGCGTCGCGTATACCTTGCCCCGCAATATCCTTTCGGCTGGCTGGATGGCCCGCCCGGCATCAATCGCATGCTCGGCCTGCCATGGCTGCTGGAAAAGCTCTATCCGGGCCGGCATCCCGATCTGGCCCCGGCGAAAGTGCGCGATGCCCTCACCGCGCTGCATCAGGCCTTCTACGGCAGCCTGCCTCCTGCTGCGGTGCTGGATTCTCCGGCGAACAAGGTCGCGTGAATACCTTGATGCGACGTCCCGTGCTGGCGTGGTGCATGGCCATTGCGCTGTTGCTGCTCGTGCTTGTCGTGGCCTTCGGCACGGGCAAATATCCCATCACTCCCGGCGAGTTGCTTCGCGCCATCGCCGCACGCGCAGGCATGGGCGACGCTCCTTCCGATACGGCACAAACCGTCCTCTGGAATATCCGTCTTCCTCGCATCGCCGCCGGCCTCATGGTGGGCGCCATGCTCGGCGCGGCCGGTGCCGCCTATCAGGGCATGTTCCGCAACCCACTGGTTTCACCGGACATACTCGGCGTTTCCGCCGGCGCAGGGCTGGGAGCTGCAGCTGCCATTTTCCTGGGCTTGCCATTGCCCCTGGTGCAGTTGCTGGCATTCGCTGGCGGCCTGATCGCCGTGGGCACGGTGTATGCCATCGCCGGCTCGGTGCGCCGGCACGATCCGGTACTGGCGCTGGTGCTCACCGGCGTGGCCATCGGGGCGCTATTGGGTGCAGGCATTTCGCTGCTGAAGCTGCTGGCCGATCCATACACCCAGCTGCCTTCGATCACGTTCTGGCTGCTCGGCAGCCTCAACGCGGTGGTGACTAAAGACGTGCTGGCGACGTTGCCTGCCATTCTCCTGAGCTTGTTGCCGCTGCTGTTGCTGCGCTGGCGTGCCAACCTTCTGAGTCTTTCCGACGAGGAAGGCGCCGCGCTGGGCGTGAACGTCGCCCGGCTGCGCGCCACGCTGATTGCGGCTGCCACCTTGGGCACGGCGGCAGCGGTATCGCTGGCCGGCATCGTGGGCTGGGTCGGACTGGTGGTGCCGCACATCGCGCGCCTGCTGGTAGGGCCGGAATTCTCGCGCCTGCTGCCGGCCTCGCTGATTCTTGGCGGCGGTTTCCTTGTGGGCGCCGATACGCTGGCACGCAGCATCGCCGGTATCGAACTGCCGCTGGGCATCCTCACCGCGCTGGTGGGCGCGCCTTTTTTCCTGTTCCTGCTGGCGCGCGGCGGAAAGCACAAGTGACCTCGCACACACCGCTGCTGCAAGTGCGCTCGCTCGGCATCGGCCATGGCCCGCGGCGCGTGTTGTCGGAGGTTTCGTTCTCATTGCAGCGCGGCGAACTGCTGTGTCTGCTAGGCCCCAATGGCAGCGGGAAGACCACGCTGCTGCGCACCCTGCTCGGCCTGCTGCCGCCGCAATCGGGCGAAGTACTGCTACTGGATCGGCCATTGTCCGAATGGTCGCGCAAGGCGCTGGCACGCCACATCGGTTACGTGCCGCAAGCCCATGCCGGCCTGTTCGCATTCACCGTGCTGGATATCGTGCTGATGGGCCGCGCCGCGCATGTCGGGCGCTTCGCGGCGCCCTCGGCAAAAGACCGGGCCATCGCGATGCAATGCCTGGAAACCCTCGGCATCGCCGCGCTGGCCGAGTGCATCTACACCCAGGTCAGCGGCGGCGAACGGCAACTGGCGCTCATCGCCCGTGCGCTGGCACAGGAACCGGCCCTGCTGTTCATGGACGAACCCACGGCGAGCCTGGATTTCGGCAACCAGCTCCGTGTGCTCGAACATCTCCTGCAATTGCGCGAGCGCGGCATCGCCATCCTGATGTCCACCCACCAACCCGAACATGCCCTGCGCTGTGCCGATCGCACCGCACTGGTGGGCGAAGGTGGCCTGATCGCCGTGGGCGCAACCGCGAACGTCGCCACCGTGGAAAACTTGGCGCGACTTTATCGCGTGCCGGAAAACGCGATAGCGGCATCGCTGCCGCTACGCTGATGCGTCTTTTCAGGCGGCTTCGTCCAGCGGCTGGATCTGCAAGGTTTCCGTATCCACGCGCTCCACTTCCCCACCGCGCGCGCGCAGCAGTTCCACCAATCCATCGTTGCCGATCAGATGCATCGCACCGACGATGACCAGCCGCGTTTCCTTCTCGCCCAGCATCGCCACCACCTGCGGCAGCCACGCATTGTTGCGATCACGATTGAGCAGCACGTACATCTGCGGCGTCTTTTCGGCCATGTCGCCGTTCACCATCTCCAGCAGACGCACCTCGTCGCCGGCACGCCAAATGTCGTGCAACTCCATGATCTTGCTGCGCATTTCCGCCGCCGGACCAAGTGCTTCGGCGAGCATGTTTTCCTGTTCCGACAGCGGCGTGCGATCCAGCGCGCCCATCTGGTCCAGCGCGGTTTCAAGGCCGGACACGGTCTTGCCATCCTTGCCGGCACGCTGCATGAAATGCTGATCCAGACCCAATTGCGGATTCAGCCCCATCGAAGCCATGGCACCCACCGCTAGGTTCATGCCCATGAACCATGGCTTGAACGCATCCGAGCCGGCCATCGCGGCTTCGCTGCCGCCCATGAAGGCTTGCAGCTTGTCCGCCGTTTCTTTGGAAATCACCGAACGCAATGTGCGGCCGTCATCGAACTTCGCCAGCTTCTGGATGGCCACCATCGTTGCAGGATCGGCCATCTCGGCCGGATCGATCTCGAACACCACGTGCCCGGCCTGCGCATAGGCCATTTCGACGTGCGGATGCAGCGGGTAATCCTCGGCCTTGAGCAAATGGAATGAGCCGAGCAGATACACCGTGCCGACCTCGCTTTCGGCCTTCCACAGCAGCGGCGTCGGCGGCGCAGCCGTCGCGGTAGCGAGGCCGAACAAGGTGACGAGGGCGACGACGAGCCAGTGCTTCATGCGGTTTCTCCATAAACGGGATGCGTGCTGCCGGTATCCAGCAACTTGTGCGGATTCATGATGCCGGCAGGGTCGAAAACGTGACGAATGCTCCGCATCAGCGCTACCTCTGCCGCGCTGCGCGTACTGGAAAGATAGGGCTTCTTGACTAGTCCGATGCCGTGTTCGGCGGAAATGCTGCCGCCGTGGCGTTGCAATGCCTCGGCCAGCAAAGCGGTGACGCGGCCGCATTCGCGCACGAAATCGGCATTTTCCATCGCATCGGGCTTGAGCACGTTGATGTGCAGGTTGCCGTCGCCGATGTGGCCGAACCACACGACATCGAACTGCGGATATTCCTGCGCCAGCAGCGCCTGTGTCTGGGCAAGGAAGTCGGGCATCGCGCCGATGCGCACGGAAACATCGTTCTTGTACGGCACGTAGCGCGCAACCGATTCAGTGATGCCTTCACGCAAACGCCACAATGCCGCCGCCTGTGCCTGACTTTGCGCGATGACGCCATCGGACACCTGCCCTGCCTCGAGCAATTCACCAAAGGCGCTCAATGCCGCTTCCTGCCGCACCTCGGTATCGGCATCGAACTCGGTGACGACGTAGAACGGATGTTCCTCGTCGAACGGCTTTTGTGCGCCATGCGCAACGACATGCCGCAACGCACCATCGGTGAAGAACTCGAAGGCCGACAACGACAGGCGCGCACGCAGCGTGCCGAATACCTGCATCAGCGCCTCGAACGAGGGCAGCGCCAGCAACATGACGTTGGATTGCGGTGGCGGATCGGTGAGCCAGAGCTGCGCCTCCACCACCACGCCCAGCGTACCTTCGGCACCGATCATCAGCTGCCGCAGATCGAAACCACTGGAGTTCTTCACCAGGCCGCGATTGAGTTCCAGCAGCTCGCCCGTGGCGGTGACCACGGTCAATCCGGCGATCCAGTTGCGCGTGTTGCCATAGCGGATCACGCGGATGCCGCCGGCATTGGTGGCGATGTTGCCACCGATCGAACACGAACCACGTGCGGCGAAATCCACCGGATAGATCAGGCCGTGCTGCTGCGCTGCAGCCTGCACCGTTTCCAGCGCAGCACCGGCCTGCACCGTGAGGATGCGATCATCGGCATCGAAACCGAGCACGCGATTCATCTTTTCCAGGCTGAGCACCAGCTCGCCATTGGCCGCCACGGCGCCGCCCGACAATCCGGTCCGTCCGCCCGAAGGAACGATGGCGACGCCATGCGCGCTTGCCCAGCACACGATGGCTCGCACATCCTCGATGCTCGCAGGCAATGCGATGACCAACGGCGCCGGTGTCCAGCGTCGCGTCCAGTCACGCCCGTAATACTCCAGATCGGCCGCATCGGTTTTGAGCTGGAGCCCGGGGAGGCAGGCACGCAGACTGTCCAGAAGTGAAGCATTCATGTGTGATGGCCTGACCGATGAAGGCGATGGAATGGCGGCGCGCTAGCCTGCCAGCAGGCCTTCGATGCGTCCAGCATCCGGCCGCGGATATGACAAGCACAAGGCGATAGCGACTGGCGCAAGTGGCGCGTCCGCTGCGTTGCGGATACGCCGGAAGCGACCAGCCCCGGCAACCCGAAGGCCTGCGCCAAAGCAACCGAAACGCGCCGTGCTGCGCCGCACCACGAACGCATCCATTCTGGCATAGTGCCGATCTCCCACCGCACCACGC
>JAEXRB010000254.1 GCA_023438325.1 Pseudomonadota bacterium
CTCTACGTCAACGACTTCAACCGCGATGGCCGCACCTATCAGGTGCAGATGCAGGCTGAAGGCAACGCCCGTCGGCGTATCGAAGACCTGCGCAATGTGTCGGTGCGTGCCGCCAGTGGCGATCTGGTGCCGTTGACCACACTGGTGACCCCGGTGCAGAAGACCGGCCCGGAACTGGTCGAGCGCTTCAACAGCTACCCCGCCATCAAGGTGATGGGCAATCCGGGTGCAGGCGTTTCGTCCGGCAATGCGATCGCCGCGCTCGAACGTCTCGCCGCCGAGCACCTGCCGGAAGGCTATTCGGTGGCGTGGATCGGTTCGGCCTATCAGGAAAAGCAGGTCGCCAGCACTTCGTACATCACCTTTCTGGGCGGCATCATCTTCGTGTTCCTGATTCTGGCCGCGCAGTATGAGCGCTGGTCGCTGCCGTTCGCGGTGATGATGTCCATTCCGTTCGCCCTGCTGGGTGCGGTGCTGGCGGTTCTGTTGCGTGGCCTGACCAACGACATCTACTTCCAGGTGGGCCTGATCACGCTGATCGGTCTATCGGCCAAGAACGCGATCCTGATCGTGGAGTTCGCCGCGGAAAACGTGCGCGATGGCATGAAGGTGGTGGATGCCGCCATCCACGCCGCACGCCAGCGTTTCCGCCCGATCGTGATGACCTCGCTGGCCTTCATCCTGGGTGTGCTGCCATTGGCCATAAGCTCAGGTGCGGGCGCCAATGCACGTCACTCCATCGGCACCGGCGTGATCGGCGGCATGATCTTCTCCACCGTGATCGCGACCTTCTTCATTCCCTCGCTGTTCCGCTGGGTGTCGCGTCGTGACGAGCGCGCCGAGCGCGCCACGAACAAGGAGACACAGGCATGAGCCGTTTCCTGCAATCCTCCCTCGCCGCCGCGCTGGCGTTGGCATTGACCGCTTGTGCGGGCGGTGTTGATTCGAACGTGAAGGCCACGCTCGAGACCGAGCTTCCCGACCGTTTCAGCGAAGTCATGCCGGTCTCGGATGTCGTCATCGATGGCCCTTGGTGGCGCAGCTTCGGCGATGCCGACATGGATGCACTGGTCGAACAAGGGCTGGCTTACAACAGCGACCTGATCATCGGCGCGGCACGCCTGCGCGAAGCGGCCGCTGCATTCCGCCAGACCCGCAGTGCGCAACTTCCCGATGTGGGTGTCTTCGTCGGCGGTTCGCGCCAGCGCTCGCCTTCAAGCAGCGTGCCGGGTACGTCGGTGATTTCCGAAAGCGGCAACTTCGGCGTATCGGTCGGTTTCGAAGTCGACCTGTGGGGCCGCCTCTCGGCGCAATCGGCAGCGGCGCGGCAACGTTATCTCGCACAGGGCTATACCCAGGCAGCACTGCGCCAGGTGATTGCGGCCGAGCTGGTGCGTGGCTACCTCGGCGCTCAATCGCTCATCGCACGCCGCGTCGTGTTGCAGGAAAACGTCGCCCTGCTGGAAGCCTCGCTCGGCCTAGCGCAGCGTCGCTATGCACTCGGCGCGATTTCCGAGCTGGACCTGCAACGCTCGGTATCGGAATTGGAAGATTCCCGCGCACAACTGGCCGCCGTCGAGCAGCAATCGGCTGCATCGCAACGTGCCCTGCTGGTGCTCGCCGGACAGATGCCGACCGAACAGGCGCTGAAATCGCTGGCCGTGCGTGCGCTGGATCTGGCACCGCGTGACCTGCCCGAGATTCCTGCAGGCCTGCCCTCGTCCCTGCTGGAACGCCGCCCGGACCTGCGTGCTGCTGAAGCCAATCTGGCCGCAGGCCAAGCCGATGTCTCTGCAGCACGCCGCGCCTTGTTGCCCTCGCTCAGCCTGACCGGAAGTGCCGGGCGCGCCAGCGGCGATCTTTCGGACATCCTTTCCGGGCCGCATCTGGACATCTGGTCCATCGGCGCCGATCTCATCGCCACGATCTTCGACGGCGGTCGCCGCCGTGGCGTGATCGCCGCCGCGCAGGCACGCGAGGAGCAGTTGGTGGAGACCTATCGCAACACCGTCCGCAACGCGTTGCGCGAGACCCTGGACGCGCTCGACGCGCGCACTGCTGCCGTGCAGATTCACGAATCCCGGCAAGCACAGGCGCACGCGCTGGCCAATGCCGCGAAACTGGCTGATCGGCGTTATCAGGAAGGCTACGACAGCTACCTCAACGTGATCGATGCCCGCCGCTCCCTGCTCTCTGCACGTCAGGCCACCATCGAGGCCAAGCGTGCGGCCGGTGCCGCGTATGTCGACCTGGTGCTGGCACTGGGCGGTGGCTGGGATGGTCAGGTCGTGTCGGCCGCACCCTGATCCTTCCGAATCGAGTCGTCCCCGCACTGGCGGGGACATTCGACTTTTGCGCTTTCTCCGATATTCCGGACACACCCTGCGCAAGCATCACCGGACATGGCGCATGCGGATGATCACATCCGCACCAAAGAACGCTTAAAGTTTCCTTCTTTGTCGCCCATCCCGGAGACCCCATGCCCGCTTCTGCCCCCCTGCACGTCATTGTCCTGGCCGCTGGTGAAGGCAAGCGCATGCGCTCGGCATTGCCGAAGGTTCTGCAGCCCATTGCCGGGCGGCCCATGCTGCAACACGTACTGGATGCCGCGCGTGCGCTGTTGCCCGAGCGCATCCACGTCGTGATCGGACACGGTGCGACAGAGGTACGTCGCGCCTTTGCCGATGCCAGCGACCTGAGTTGGGTGGAACAAGCTGAGCGCCTGGGTACCGGGCACGCCGTGATGCAGGCCATGCCGCAGGTTCCCGATGCCGCGCGCGTTTTGGTGCTGTATGGCGATGTGCCGCTGCTTCGCAGTGAAACCCTGCGCGCCGTCGTCGATGCACCCCGTGCACTGGCGGTTTTGACCTGCGAAGCCGCCGATCCCACAGGCTATGGCCGTATCGTGCGTGATGCCGAAGGCCATGTCGCCGCCATCGTCGAACAACGCGACGCCGATGCTGCGCAGCGCGCGATCCGCACCATCAACACCGGCATTCTTTCCTCCGACGCCACCCCATTGCGCCAGCGACTCTCACGCATTGGGCGCGACAACGCACAACGCGAGTATTACCTCACCGATGTCTTTGCACTGGCTGCCGCCGAAGGCGACGCGGCGCAGATCATCGGCTGCGACGACCCGCAGGAAGTGGAAGGTGCGAACGATCTCTGGCAACTGGCTGCCCTCGAACGGGCATTTCAACAGCGTGCAGTACGTGCGCTATGCGATGCCGGCGCGCGCGTGGCAGATCCCGCACGCATCGACGTACGCGGCGACGTCATTACCGGGCGTGACGTGGCACTGGATGTTGGCGTGATCCTCGAAGGCCGCGTCGTCCTCGGCGAAGGTACTCAGATCGGCCCATACACGCGCCTGCGCGACGTGGAACTGGCGGCCGGCACACGCGTGCTGGCCCATTGCGATCTCGACGGCGTCATCACGCACGGCAGTTGCCAGATCGGCCCCTTCGCCCGCCTTCGCCCTGGCACTGAACTGGCCGAGGGTGTGCACATCGGCAACTTCGTGGAAACCAAGAAAGCCTCGCTCGGCACCGGCAGCAAGGCCAACCACTTGAGCTATCTCGGCGATGCGGTGATCGGTACGCGCGTCAACATCGGCGCCGGTACTATCACCTGCAACTACGATGGCGTGAACAAGGCCATTACCCGCATCGGCGACAACGCCTTCATCGGCTCAAACAGCTCCCTCGTCGCCCCTGTCAGCGTAGGCGAGGGCGCCACTCTGGGCGCAGGCACTGTGCTGACCAAACCCGCTCCAGCCGAGCACTTGACCATCGCCCGTTCACGCCAGACGACAATCGAAGATTGGAAGCGGCCGGCGAAAAAATCCTGATCGCAAGATCGCAAAAGGATTCTGCGCAAGACGCACTTTTCATGCGGACATTGCAATTCTGCGCAAAGGGAATATGAAATCCATCCCGAACCTGGCGCATTCGAGCAATGCCCGGACTTCTGCGCTGCGTGGTTCCTTGCCTTCGAAGCCGTCCTGGCTTTGGGCGATGGTGCTGCGGTGTGGCTCTTGGTGGTGTGTTGCCTCATCCGCGGAAGTCGCGGATCTGTTGGCACGGCGAAGTCCTTGCGCGCGGGTTTCCGGGTCGGGTGTCGTCGTGTTTTTTTTAGGCAAAGAAAAACCCCCAACACGAGGTTGGGGGTTTTGGTGTAAGGCCCTGGCGATGACCTACTCTCGCATGCGCGAAGCACACTACCATCGGCGCGGCTGCGTTTCACTTCCGAGTTCGGGATGGGATCGGGTGGTTCCACAGCGCTAATTTCACCAGGGAGAGGGTTGGAGGGTCGCTATCCATTGGAGCAGGATAAAGCGCCAGCCTCTCGTAGGTCTTGTGACGTAGCGTGCACTTGGGTCCATCGACATGTCATGTCGGCCAAGGCAACTTGAGGTTATATGGTCAAGCCACACGGATCATTAGTATCAGTTAGCTCAACGCGTTGCCGCGCTTACACACCTGACCTATCAACCACGTAGTCTACATG
>JAEXRB010000255.1 GCA_023438325.1 Pseudomonadota bacterium
TGGTAGCGTTTCCCGGCTGCGGCGCCGCCCCGCTTTTGAACCTGTCCTGCCCGATGCTGGTTTCCCTGTACGTCAAGGACTTCGCGATCGTTCGCGAAGTGGAAATTGCGCCTAGCGCCGGCCTGACCGTGGTGTCGGGCGAAACCGGCGCAGGCAAATCGCTGCTGGTCGACGCACTGATGCTGCTCACCGGCGCACGTGCCGATGCCGGCGTGGTGCGCCACGGCGCTGATCGGGCCGAACTCATTGCACGTTTCTCGCCACCCGAGCGCGCTGCCGACTGGCTGCGCGAAGCGGCGCTGGACGAGGACGGCGAATGCCAGCTTCGCCGCGTGATTCGCGCCGATGGCGGTTCGCGCGCGTGGATCAATGGCCGCCCTGCCACACTCGCGCAGCTTTCCGAACTGGGCGCTTTGCTGGTGGAAATCCACGGCCAGCATGAACATCAGGCCCTGCTCGAGCGGCGCCATCAGCTCGCGCTGCTGGATGCTTTCGCGCAGCACGAAAACGATCTCGCACAACTGCGCGACAGCGCTCGCGACTGGCAGCGCGCCAAGCAGGCCATCGCGGCGATCGAACAACGCGGCGATACGCATGAACGACGCAAGTATCTTGCCCATCAACTCGATGAATTGGCCGCGGAAAATATCGCCCCGGAAGCCATCGAGGCGCTTGTCGCCGAACATCGCCGCCAGAGTCACGCCACCGCGCTGACCGAAGGCTGCACCCGCGTGGCCATTGCATTGGAAGGCGACGATGCGGCCAGCCTGCCTGGCCTGTTGCGCCGCCTGCGACATGAGCTGGCACGCTTGTCCGAACACGAGCCTCGCCTTTCCGAAGTCGATGTGCTGCTGGACAGTGCGCAAATCCAAATCGACGAAGCCGCCGTGGCGCTGGAGCGCCACCGTGACAACCTGGAGTTTGATCCCGAACGCCTGGCCGAACTGGAAGGCCGCCTCGCCCGCCTGCATGATCTTGCCCGCAAGCATCGCGTCCCCGTGGACGAGTTGCGCCAATGTCGCGATGCCTTGCAGCAGGAAATGGAAGAACTTGGCGACAGCGATGCACGCCTGCTCGAACTGCGACGCGAGTGCGATGCCGCCGCCGTGCGCTGGAAGACCGCCAGCACCCGTGTCAGCGCCACGCGTGCGGATACCGCCACACAACTGTCCGGAGCTGTCAGCGTGCTGATGGACGAACTGGGCATGGCAGGCGGGCGCTTCCTGGTTTCACTGGAGCCGCTGGATAGCGATGCTCCGCATCCCGATGGCGCCGAGCGCGTCGAGTTTCTCGTTGCAGCCAACGCCGGCCAGCCTCCGCGCGCCTTGCGCAAAGTTGCTTCCGGCGGCGAGCTTTCACGCATCAGCCTTGCCATTGAGGTGGCGGCGCTCGGGCTGGATGGTGTGGCGACGATGGTGTTCGACGAAGTGGATACCGGCATCGGCGGCGCCGTGGCCGAAGTCGTCGGCCAGAAATTGCGTGCGCTCGGAAAGGAGCGTCAGGTGTTGTGCGTCACCCACCTGCCCCAAGTGGCCGCACAAGGCCATCACCACGTGCGCGTGAGCAAGAGCAACGAGGGTGATGGCACCCGCAGCCACATCGAAATGCTGGACACCACGGCCCGCATCGACGAGCTGGCGCGCATGCTAGGTGGTGTGGAAATCACCAAGGCAACCCTTGCCCACGCCCGCCAGATGCTCGATCACGCTCAACGCGATTGAGCAAAAAAAAGCCACCCCATGATTAATGGAGTGGCCGAAACATGGCTTGTTCAGCCCATGCTGGTTGGGGAGAGATGCAAAGCACCCGTGGACATATTGTTGCACCGCCGCATGTCACTCTTGTGACAGCCGGATGAACGCCCCGCGCAGCTCCTCCAGCCGTGCCTCGCGCTGCTCGGGCGCATAAGCCACTGGCGCTTGTCGCCCCCAGACCGGCGCAGGCCAGGCAGGATCGCCGATGTGGCGCGCGATCACGTGCACGTGCAGCTGCTCCACCACATTGCCCAGCGCGGCCACATTGAGTTTGTCGGGCCGATAGAGCATCAGCAGCGCTCGGGAAGCCAGCGCGATTTCATCGTCGAGCCGATGCCGCTCGCCGCGTGGCAGGTCGATCAGTTCGCGCAAACCTGCGCGGCGCGGCACGAGGATCAACCAGGGCCAGGTGGTTTCGTCCATCAGCAGCACGCGGGAAAGATCGAGGTCACATACCGGCGCGGTGTCTGCCATCAAGCGCGGATGCAGGGTGAAGTCGGGCTCGCTCATGGGTGCAAGGTTTTCTCGAAAAAACGCAGGGTACGCTGCAACGCGGCCTGCGAGGCGCTTTCGTTGTAATCGGCGCGCGCATCGCAATTGAAGCCGTGGCCGGCGTCATAGACGTGGATGATGGCGCCGGCCAGCGCTTGACGATGTGCTTCCACATGCTCGGGCGGGATCAGCGGATCGTGTTCGCCGAAATGCAACATGAGCGGCGCCTGTGACCGCTCGTGCAGGAAGGGCACGGTTCGCCCGCCGTAATAGCTCACCGCAGGCAGGCCAAGCCGCGCATTGGCGAGGAAGGCCACCGTGCCACCCCAGCAATAACCGACCACGCCGACTTTCTCCACGCTGTCCAGCAGTGATTTGGCCGCCGCTTCCACATCCTGCACGGCACGATCGAAACCCACTCCGGCCACCAGCTCGCGACCGCGTGCGATGCCGGCTTCGTTGTAATCCAGCGCGATGTCCGGTGCGATGTGATCGAACAGGCACGGCGCGATGGCGACGAAACCATGCGCGGCGAAACGCTCCAGCACGCTACGGATGTGGCGATTCACACCGAAGATTTCCTGCACCACGACGATGCCACCGCGTGGGATGTCGTGCGGATCGGCACGCCGCGCGCCGATGAGACCGGTGGGCGTATCGAGCTTGACCGGATGCATGACTGTCTCCGTGGAAGAAGGGAAATGTCTGCGCAACGTGATATTGCCGCTGCGCGATGCCGGCACGCAAACCGGAACAAATACCCGAAGCGGCGGCCAGCGCGGCGAGGTCATCGATGGCCGGATCGCGCACTAGGGAAAACGAACCCCACAACCCCGCAACGGAGAAGCTTCCATCATGCAACGCCGCCTCACCCTCCTGCTGCTTGCCGCTGCCTGCATCGCGCAGGGACAGGCATGATCGAATCCTTCCGATGGTATGGATCCGCGTATCGCGCGCGGCCGTTACATCGCGATGATCGGTGGCTGCAACGATGGCCACACCGCTCGTTTTGCCGAATCCGGCGGCAACGTGTCGGAGTCAGATTGGTTCACCGGCAGCGCTCGGCTACTCCGGCCCATGGGGTACCACCTTCGCCAGCAACCTGCGTATCGCGATCGGCAGCATGACGCTGGAAAACTGGAGGAGCTACGCGCGGCAGGCGAAGCTGCGGCCGCCGATGCCGTTCTGGACGCTGAACCAGATGACGCAGGACGATCTGGCCGCGCTCTGGCTTTTCACCCGCAGCCTCGGAAAACCCGGTGAGCCGGCACCGATGGCGCTGCCACCTGGTGTGGAACCACCGCTGCCATCATTTCGGTTGATGTTGCCGACGGCTCCGCAAGAATGAACGGGAAATCCAGCCCGTGACGGCAGGACACGTATAATCCGCGCCCCTTCCGTTTCACCCGGCCCACCCATGTCCGCCAGCCAGCCCAAAGTCGGCTTCGTCTCCCTTGGTTGCCCCAAGGCCCTCGTCGATTCCGAACGCATCCTCACCCAGCTTCGTGTCGAAGGCTACGACGTGGTGAACCGCTACGACGCGGCCGACGTGGTGGTGGTCAACACCTGTGGCTTCATTGATTCGGCGGTGGAGGAGTCGCTCGATGCCATCGGCGAGGCGATGGCCGAAAACGGCAAGGTCATTGTCACCGGCTGCCTTGGCAAGCGCCCGGAACGCATCCTGCAAACCCATCCGGACGTGCTCTCGATCAGTGGCCCGCAGGACTACGCCAGCGTGATGGGAGCGGTGCATGCCGCGCTGCCACCACGTCACGACCCATTCATCGATCTGCTGCCCGACTATGGCGTCAAGCTGACACCCAGGCACTACGCCTACCTGAAGATTTCCGAAGGCTGCAATCATCGTTGCAGCTTTTGCATCATCCCCTCGATGCGTGGCGATCTGGTATCGCGCCCGGTGGACGAGGTCCTGCGCGAAGCCGAAAAACTGGCGCGTGGCGGCGTGCGCGAGTTGCTCGTCGTATCCCAGGACACCAGTGCCTACGGCGTGGATCTGCGCTATGCCGAACGCACCTGGCACGACAAGACCTACGCCACGCGAATGAAGTCGCTGTGCGAAGGATTGGCCGAGCTCGGTATCTGGACGCGCCTGCACTACGTGTATCCGTACCCGCACGTGGACGACGTGATCGAACTGATGACGCGCCGCCATGCCGATGGCACGCCGTGGCTGCTGCCGTATCTGGACATCCCGTTCCAGCACGCCAGCCCGCGCATCCTGAAGCTGATGAAACGCCCCGGAGCCGTCGACAAGACCCTCGAACGCATCCACCGCTGGCGCGATGCCTGTCCCGACATCACCTTGCGCAGCACCTTCATCGTCGGTTTTCCCGGTGAAACCGATGCCGAGTTCGAGGAATTGCTGGATTTCATCGAAGAAGCCCGATTGGATCGCGTCGGCGCGTTCGCCTATTCCCCGGTGGAGGGCGCCGCCGCCAATGCCCTGCCCGATCCGGTGCCCGAAGAGGTCAAGCAGGAGCGGCTGGCACGCTTCATGGCATTGCAGGCGGAAATCAGCGCGGAAAAGCTGGAAGAAAAGATCGGCACCGTGCAGACCGTGCTGGTGGATGCCATCGACGGCGATCTGGCCTACGCCCGCAGTTTCGCCGATGCCCCGCAAATCGACGGCTGCGTGCAGATTCAGGATGGTTACGAAGCCGGCCTTGCGCCCGGCCAGTTCGCGCAGGTGCATATTCTGGGCAGCGATGAGCACGATCTTTACGGCTGCGTGAATCCACCGGACGATTTCGATCTGGACTGAAGTGAAACGCACCCGCTTCGTCGCGCCGGCACGTGAAGCACTCGCTGCCGGCGTGTTCGATCATCCGATCTTTGCTGCCGTCGCACGCCATCGCGACCTGCTCGACGCCGCGCACTGGCCCGCGCTGGAAGCATTGAACAAGCGCCTGATCGAACCCGGGCTGCGCTTTGTGGCACAAGACGAAGGCCTGTTGCGTGACGGCCTGCATTATGAAACCCGCATCCACGATCACGGTTGCATCGCCACGCGCGAGCGCAACTGGCACGACTTGTTCAATGCCTTGATCTGGATCCAGCACGCAGCGCTCAAGCGCGCACTGAACCTGCGGCAGGTGGCCGACATCCTCCGATGCGGCCCGCAAGTGCGCAGTCGCGCGCAATGCGCGCTGACCCATTTCGACGAGGCCGGTGCCGTGGTCTGGCTCGATGACGCGGCCTTGCTTGAGGCCTGGGA
>JAEXRB010000340.1 GCA_023438325.1 Pseudomonadota bacterium
AACAACAGCAACTTCTTCACACCCTACTCTCCCGATCTTTCAAGACTCATCCGCGCATCTACGCGCCCCACCCCGGCGGCGCGCTGGATGCTGACATCGCCCGTGCGCACACCCTGTTGTGCTTCCAGTTCTTCCAGCCAGGCCACCAGCACATCGAAGCCTGCGCTCTCGAAATAGACGCGCACCTGCCCGCCAGCCACCGGCTCCACGCGCAGCAAGGCCTCGCCCACGCCGGAAG
Organism: Pseudomonadota bacterium; assembly: GCA_023438325.1. GTDB lineage: Bacteria > Pseudomonadota > Gammaproteobacteria > Xanthomonadales > Xanthomonadaceae > Denitratimonas. Next base: position 239 of record JAEXRB010000340.1, read on the forward strand.
TGCGCGCCGTGGCATCCACCAGCGCCAACAAGGAACGACCATCGCGCACGGCAGACGCGGCGCTTCCTTCCAATGCGCGCAATTGCGGCACGGCGGCACGCATCGTGGCCAGATCCGTCGCGGCGGCAGCGACGCGCGAGCGCGCCGCATCACGTGCCTCGCGCAGGGGTTCCCAAATCATCAGCCAGATCAGGATCGCGCCCAGCACGAGCCCTCCCAGCATCAGTACGCGCTGGTCGCGTGGCGACAACCCGGCCCAAAAAGCACGCAGTGCGCTCATGCACCACCTCCGCGCACACGCAGCTTGCCTTCCACCCCGCCACTGCCCGGCACCATCGAGGTGAGCTCGGTGGCGTAACCGAGCGTGGCGATGCGCTCGCGCAGCTCGTCCAGCGTGGCCACATCCGGGCCGCGCACGGTGATGTCGAGCGTGCCGCTGCGATATTCAAAACCATCCAGGGTGTAGCGCCCGCTGCCGGAAATCAGCGGCGCGATGCGACCGATCATGGCCAGCGCACCGCCGCTTTGTGCCTGCCCGCTGCGGCGCGACAGCTCGCCGAGCATCTGCGCACGCGGGTCGACGATGCGTTGCACGTCCGGCAGGGCCTCGCGCAGCAAACCTTCCATTTGTGCGCGCTGCTCGGCGTACTGTCGATCAAGCTGCCAACGCTCCACGCCCATTGACAACGCCGCCATGCCGATACCCGCCAGAACCAGCCCCGCGGCCCAGGCCCACAGGCGGGTACCGGCCACGCCGCGGGCTTGGGGCGCATAGCGGCCACTCAGCAGATCAGTGCTTGCGGCAGGCCATTGCGCGGTGCGTGCGGCCAGGTACGCACCAGCCTCGGCGGGAATGATTTTCACACCCGGCACCCAGTCAGGAAGCGCGGGCGCGGTTTCATGGGTGATCACGGTGAGCGGCCGCGATTCGCCTTGTTCGGCCAGCAGTGCCAACCAATCGGCGATTTCCTCACGCGTGCCTGCGAGCAAACCTGTGCGAGCGTGGCGCAGGGTTGCGAGCGGGCCGTCGAGCAACAGGGTCGGGCCGGTGTCGTGCGGCAACAGGCAACCTTCGGGCAAGAGGTGATCGGCAACGATGCCGCGTTGCGTCAAACGTGCCAGCCAGTCCTCCAGCCGTGCACGCGCCAGAACGGCCGTGGCGACACTGCCCGCGCCGCTGTCGTCGAGCACCGCGACATGCGCGTTTTCCACCGGTGCGACGAGCTGGTCTTCGATGGCGAACGGCAAGGCGCGTTCGAGCTGGCGACGCTGGCGCGCCACACGCGGCGCTTCCAGCAACAGCACATCGCTCGACGGCACCAGCACCAGCGTCTTTTCGGCAGCGGTGCCGGGGAGCCCGTCGAACGGCCCGGACAACACGCGTCCGGCACGATCCAACGCGAACCATTGGGCGCGTTCGTCGTCGAGCAGGCGGATCAAATGGCAATGGGACATGGCGGGCTTCGTTGTGATCCGGGCGATTCTAGCCGTATTTGCCTGTGCCTCCCGACATCGCTGCGACCTTCGCCCAACTGTTGCCGCCGCAGCCAGCCTGCGATGATGCCTGCCCGCCCTTTGCCCGCCCGTCATGGATCACACCGTATCCGCCCCACCACCATGGACCCGCAGCCTCGTGCTGTCAGTGGCCTGCGCGGCGCTGATCGTGACCTTGAGCATGGGCGTGCGACAGAGTTTCGGCTTGTTCATGCAGCCGCTGGGGCGTGACCTGGGGCTGACGCGCGAGATGTTCGGATTCGCCATCGCGCTGCAGAACCTGCTGTTCGGCCTGTGCCAGCCCTTTGTCGGTGCGTGGTCGGAGCGCTGGGGAACGCGCGCAACGCTGGCCGGCGGTGCCGTGGTATATGCGCTCGGCTTGCTGCTGGCGGCGTCCTGGCAATCCTCGGCGGGCATCCTGGTGGGATTGGGCTTTGCCGTGGGCCTGGCCTTGAGCGCGACGACGTTCGTGGTGGTACTGGCAGCGGTCGGGAAACTGGTACCGGCGCAGCGGCGTGGTCTGGCCTTCGGCATCGTCACCGCAGGCGGCTCGTTCGGGCAGTTCGCCGTGGTGCCTTTGGCACAGGGCCTGCTGAACGTCACCCCGTGGCACGTCACGCTGATGGTGCTGGCGGCACTGGCCGGCCTCATCGCACTCGTCGGCTTCGGTATCGCCAAAGCTCCGGCGGCGCAAGGCAACGACGCGGCGATGGAATCGCTGGGCGATGCCTTGCGCCGCGCCCGCTCGTGGCGGCACTACTGGCTGCTCAACGCGGGATTCTTCGTCTGCGGCTTCCACGTGGCCTTCGTCGGCACGCACCTGCCGGCGTATCTGGTGGATCAGGGTATTTCCGCCAGCATCGGTGCGTGGTCACTGGCGCTGATCGGGCTGTTCAACATCGCCGGCTCCTGGCTGTTCGGCGCATGGGGTGATCGTTATTCGCGACCGAATCTGCTGGCCGCGCTCTACGCCTGCCGCGCAGTGGCGATGGTGATTTTCCTGCTGCTGCCGCTGACGCCATTCAGCGCACTCGCATTTGCGGCGAGTTTCGGTTTCCTGTGGCTGGGCACGGTGCCGCTGACCAGTGGCGCGGTGGCATCGATGTTCGGCATCGCACACCTCTCCACGCTGTATGGCATCGTGTTCCTGAGCCATCAAATCGGCGCGTTCCTCGGCGCATGGGGCGCGGGTTGGTGGTTCGATCACAGCGGCAGCTATGACAGCCTTTGGTGGATCAGCATCGCCATCGCCCTGATCGCCGCATTGGCCAGCCTCCTGACCGACGATGCACCCGTGCCCCGAACGCTGCCGCAGGCAGTGCCGTCATGACGCGGCGACAGGCCTGCTGGATTGCACTGGGCTCCGGCCTGTTGCTGGCGGGCGCGGTGTGGGCATGGGTGAAGTTCGGGGCACAGGTATTCCTGGCGGCATTCGGCTCGCTGGTGTGCTGACGGGTGCGCCGCTGCATGGCGCGATGGCAGCCCGCAAGATGACGCACCGCCCGACCTCGCCTCGGGGCGGACCGGTCGTGGCCTACAGCCTTCCGCGTGCCCGCGCCATCACGTACACGCCGTCAGGGCGGCGATGCAGCAGGCTCGAATAGAGGAACGGGATGTCGTCGGCCACGATCTGCACTTCGAGAGTGAACCAATCGCTGCCGACGCCTTGCCCTGCCAGCGGCACGGACGGCACGCCGAGCTGGGTGAGTTCCTCGGCCACCGCATCCAGCGAGGCGTAATCGGCGCGGCCGTCACGCGCCAGGCTTTCGGCCTTCGACGGCGTGATCGCATCCGACAAACTCATCCACAGCGCCGTACTGGCGAAGTTGAGGTTGGACACGCTGGCCGCAGGCAAGGCACAGACTTCCGGCGCAAGGATGCGGTAGGCCTCCGGCGTCATGGCCGGCAGCAGACGCAGCTCTGAAACGTGCACGAAGGGCTGATTGGCGGCGCGCAATGGCGGGCGCTGTGCGAGCAACGCGGCATCTTCGACGCCTTGTGCCCTTGGCACGGCATCGGCGTCGATCCAGTCGGCGGCTTGTTGCGCGATCACCGGATCGAGCTTCAACGCACGCAGCAAGCGTTCGAAGCGGGCGATGGCGGCGCTGTCATCCTCTCCCTGCGGGTGCAGGGCATTGAGGTTGAAGCACCCGTTGCGTTCGCTGAGTCGACCGAAAATCCGCACACCAGGGAGGTCGATCGGCGGCATCTCCTGATTCCAGATATCCAGACGACTGTCGATGTTCGGCGCTTCGTTGAAGTCCTTCTTGAGAATCTCGCCGGCCCAGGCCTCCACGCCACGCATCAATTCCCACCCCTGCTCGGCGCGTTGCAGGTTGCGGGTTCGTGCGAGGGCGGCCTCGCTGCGGTCGAGCATGGCGGCGATCAGCACCGTGGCCAGCGCCACCACCAGCACGGCGGCGATCAGCGCCGCACCGCGTTGCTTGCGCACGCTCATGCCGGTGGTTCCTGCGGCAGCTCCAGCGTGCGATGGATCTCGCCGAAGCCTTTGACGTCGAGCATCACGCGGATCGCACGCGGCAGGATTTCGCCACTGCCGCGCGGCGGCGGCCATTGGCGATGTTCGCGTCCTTGCGCATCGAAATAGGTCAGCTCCAGGCGCTCCAGGCCGTCGAGCAATTCGTCTTCGATCGCACGTGCGCCGGGCGCACTGTCAAGCGCGGGCCAGCGCAGGCGCAACAGGCGCTCCTCGCGACGCAGGTAAGAAACCCGCTCCATTTCCGCGCGCGGCAAGGCCAGTACGTTGGCGTGGCCGTAACGAGTC
>JAEXRB010000347.1 GCA_023438325.1 Pseudomonadota bacterium
ATATCGTCGAGCACACGCGCACCACGCACTTGTGGCGGCAGCCATGCGGCACGGCGTTCGTCGAGGTTTCGCCCATCCCAATGCAGTCGCACGCCGGTTTGGCCGAGCGCTTCCACCGCCAGCCGCAGCGCCACCGCATCCACTTCCAGCAGCGCGGTCATTTCACGCGACTCGCGCCCGAAGTGGAACACCAGCTGCTGCTGCTCGGCCAGTGTGTGCCCAAGTGCGACCGGTGGCAGGTGCAGTGACGGCAGGACGATGTGCGCACGCATCGGCGTGCGTGCGCATCCGGCCAGCATCAACACGCAGGCCAGTGTGATCAGACGGCGCACAGTTCCTCCAGCGTACGCAGCCTGCGCCCGCTATCGTCGGCGACATAGGGATTCTTCGCATCCCAGGCGTAACCGGCGAGGATGGCGCAGATCATGCGGCGCACGTTCGGATCCTGATTCGGATGGAAGATGATGTTCTGGAAGCCGCCGGCATACCAGGATTCGACGAAGCGGCGGAAGGTGCGTACCCCGGCGCGCAGGGGTATCTCGAAATCCTGCACCCAGTCCACCGGTTCCCCGTTCTTGCGGCGCAACAGGCAGTCGGCCGCCAGTTGCGCGGATTTGAACGCGATGGTGACGCCGGAGGAAAACACCGGGTCGAGAAACTCTCCGGCGTTGCCCAGCAGGGCATAGCCTGGCCCCACCAGCGAGGCGACATTGGCCGAATAGCCGACGATCTGGCGCCCCGGCATCACGTCCCAGGTGGCGTTGGCCAGCAGCGCGCGCAGGTTCGGGGCTTCGTCCACCAGTGCGCGCAAGCGTTCGATCTCGGTGCCGCTGTAACGGCTCAGGAAATCCTGCGTGGCTACCACGCCTTGCGAGCAGCAACCGTTGGAGAACGGAATCGTCCAGTACCACACATCCACATGTTCGGGATGCGTGGTGATGACGATCTTGTTGCGGTCGAACGTGCCGGGCGAGACGTTGTCGCGTATGTGAGTGAAAAGTGCACCGCGCACCGGGAAGTTGGAAGGCGATTCGAGTTCCAGCAGGCGCGGCAACAGGCGGGCGAAGCCGCTGGCATCGAGCAGGAAGTCTGCTTCCACCACGTATTCCTCGCCCTCCGGCGAACGTGCCGTCACGCGCGGGCGTTCGCCCGGCTCCACCGCCAGTACTTCATGCTGGAAGCGCACTTCCGCGCCCATGCGTTGCGCACCTTTCACCAGCACGTGGTCGAAGTCGGCACGCTGCACTTGGTACGTGGTGCCCCAGCCTTCGGAAAACTTGTCGCGGAAGTCGAACCAGGTGGTGCGATCGCCGCGCGCGAACGTCGCGCCGTTCTTGTGCTGGAAACCGGCCTCTACCACGTCGCGCAACAGCCCGGCGGCTTCGATGTATTCCATGCTCTGCGGCAACAGGCTCTCGCCGATCGAAAAACGCGGGAACTGCTGGCGCTCCAGCATCAGTACGCGCAATCCACGCTGACGCAGCATCGCGGCGGCGACCGAGCCAGCCGGGCCGGCGCCAATGATGAGGATGTCGGTGGTTTCTGTGCGAAGCGTCATGGCGTTCTCGGGTAGTCCTGTGGCGTGGGCATGAGTGAAACAGCGTGCTTTTCTTTCCCGCCGGCATGAGGGCGGAACAGCGGCGAAATGATCCAGACCAAACCGATGCCCAGTAGCAGGGTCAGTCCGAAAGCGTGCAGTGCGGGCGTGGCCGACAGGGCCAGCAGCCCGAACGACAACCAAGTGCTGCCGGCGCCGACGCACACGGCCAACCACGCCGAATCATCATTGCGATGTTCCAGCAAGAAGATGCCGTAGTCGATGCCCATGCCCAGCAGCAGGATCAATGCCAGTACGTTGAACAATTGCAGCGGCGAGCCCAGCCAGCCCAGCAGTGCCAGCGTGAGCGTGGTGGCGATCAAGGTGGGCAGCATCGCGCGCCAGGCCTGTGTGCGGAAACGCCACAGCAGCAGGCAGAAGACCAGCGCCGCGCCAACCGCAAGCAGCCACGTCATCAGCTTGCGATAGTGGCCGAGCAAGTGCGAGTAATCCGATGCGCGATCGATGAAACGTATGCCCGGAATGTCGGCCGCCGCGGCATGCAGGGGCGCAAGCGAGCCGCCACGCGCCGGGTCGTCGAGCATCACCACGCTCGCCATGCCGTCGCCCAGCGCACCGATCCACAGGGCTCGGGCCGGCAGCGAAACCGGTGATTGCAGCCAGGTCTCCAGCAGCAGTGGCGCAGGCTCGAACCGCGGCCGCGACAAGGCTTCATCAAGCGCTTGGCTTGCCTGAAGCAGCACGGCGCTCTCCACGTGTGCAGCCAGATGCGCATCCTCACGCTGACGCCGTTCGGACGGCAGCCAATCACTCAGCGCGCGCCAGCCGCTGATCTGGCCGGCATCGCGCAAGGGTGCCAAACGTGTGCGCAGTGCTTCTTCGCGTTCCAGTACATGCTGGGCATCGTCGCCGCGCACCAGAAAGAACTGCGCTGGACTGGGCAGGCCGAGCACGCTGCCAGCTTCGATCTGCTGCGCGATCAAATCCTGCGGCGAGGATTGCAGGCTGCGCAGATCGTCGCGCACCTCCAGCCGCAACATGCCGATGACGATGAACAGCACCAGCAAGAGGCCGGCGAACAGCCATCCTGCACTCCAGCGCACCTGTGGCCACACGCGCAGCGAGGCGCCGACGGCGCGCGAGAAACCGCTGCGTTTGGGTGCACGCGCATCCAGCCACGGGAACCACAGGATCGCGGTCAGGAAGGCGCCCACCAAGCCTGCGACCGAGAAAACGGCCATCTGGCGCAAACCGGGGAAAGGCGCCAGCCCAAGTGCGAGATACGCAGCCGCGCTGGTGGCCAGCGCCAGCCAAAGGCCGGGCAACAGGTGACGCAGCACGCGCCAGCGCTCCTGCGCTGGATGGCCTTGGCGCGTGGCGAACCAGTGGATGCCGTAATCCTCGGCCACCCCGACGAGGCTGACGCCGAACACGAGCGTCAACAGATGTACGCGATCGAACAGCAGTGCCGTCACCGACAGGCCCACGGCACAGCCGATCAGCAGCGAGCAGGCCACCAGTGCGATCGGGCGCGGTGAGCGGAACGCGAGAAAAGCCAGCAGCAATACTGCGGCGAGCGACCCCCAGCCGATGGTGTTGATCTCGCCATGGGCGCGTACTGCGGCGGCCTCGGCATGCAGCGGGACGCCGGCACGCAGTACGCGCAGATCAGCGGCTTGAGTTGCTGCCGCCGCAACTGCGGCATCCAGCGTCTGTGCCAAATGGGGTTCGCCATCAAGCCGGAACGCCGAGCCCGGAAGCTCCAGTTGCAGCAGCGCCCAATGCCGGCCTTGTGCGCTGATCAAGCCGTCCTCGCCGAGCTGCACGCCGGAGGTTGCGGCACGCTGCTGCCACCATGCCGGCCACAGCTCCAGCGGGTCGTGCAGCCAACCGGTCAGACGTGCGCCCATTGGCCCGAAAAGCCGCGCCAGCGCTTGCTGTGTCAGCGCGCTGCTATCGGCCTGTGCCAGCATGGCGCGTTGTTCGTCGGTCAGCAGCCGGTCGCGGTAGGGCGCATAGAAGGTGCGCGCACGGTTGAACCAGTCCGCTGTCGATTCGATTTCTTGCAGGCCGGTCGGATCCTTTTCCAGTGCCTGCCGGAATGACGTCTGCGCACGCAGCGCGGCGTCTGTGTCGTGGGCGCCGAGCAGCACAACGATGCGGCGCGCACTGGCCTCGGCGATACGCGCCGTGGCATCGGCGACCAGAACATCGTCGGCTGCGCGCGGCAGCAACGCCAGCACATCGGTATCGATGCGTGCTTCCTGCCAGAAGCGCCATTGGTGTACGCCGACCAGCAACACCATCACGAGCCACGCCAGCGCGAACAGGCGCCAGCCGCGGATGGGAGCGGCGATGGATGCCGCCTCAGTCAAACTGCGCTGCCTCTTCGCGTGTCAGCGCGGATGGCTCGGTAATGAAGCCTTCGAACGTGATGCGGGTCTGGTCGCCTTGGGTGTCATCGAGCACGACCTGTTCCACGAACGCCGCGCCTTCGATATGCAATGCCGTGAAGGCTTGCGCCAGCGGTCCTGGCCTAGGCGTCAGCGCCAGTTGCCAACGGCCCTCGGGCATCAGCGTGGCGCGCCCGTCGAAGCGTGCGGACAGGGTGGCGACATCGCCAGACATCAAGGCGAAGAAGGTGGCATTGATGGCGGCCAGGCCGGGCTGCCGGGTGGCGTCGGCTTCGATGCGCCAGCTTCCATCGGCCTGGCGCGTGGCGATGCGCTCGCGGGTCAGCACGACCTCGGAGGCAAACGGTGCGACGGTTTTCCACACGATCCCGCGTTCGGCGGCCAGCACGAAATCACCGCTGGAGCGCAGCGGATTGCGGAAACCTTCGATCCGCTTTTCCTGCGTAAACGTGCCGCGCAACACGGTGGTGTGCTCGATGCGTTCGGCCACGGCGGACAAATCGGCTGCTGCGGCCGTTCCCGTGGCGAGGCAGGTGACGAGCAGGGTGAACCACATCATTGGAGACAGGCGTTTCATGTGCCCTCCACGCCGAGTCGCTGCCACAGCACCTGCGGGCAGACGTATTGCAACGCGCCGCTGGCGGCATCCACGGCCACCTGGATCGTATAGGCGGTGGTCAGCTTTTCCCCGCTCTTCGCATCGCGAATCAGGTACTGGATCTTGAGCCGGTTTTCCCATTCCACGATGCTGGCCGAGATTTTCAGTGGCTGGGCGAAATGCAGTGGGCGCACATACTTGATGCGCGCATCGACCACCGGCCAGAGCCAGCCGGAATCGCGCATCTGCGGGTAGTCGTAGTCGAAGCGGCGCAGCAGGGCGCAGCGGGCGATCTCCAGATACTTGAAGTAGTGCCCGTGCCAGACCACGTTCATCGGGTCACAGTCGTGGAACGCAGGTTCCAGATCGATCTCGCAGGCAAGATCCGGCCGCTCAGTCATACAACCTCCAGTCGCGTTCGCGCAGCGCAGTGATCAGTGCGCGCAATTCGCCATCCAGCGCGCGGTCTTCCTCCACCAGCGCAATGCGTTCGACCAGATCGGCCTGCATCGGTGCAAGCGCTGCGGGCAGCATGGCGCCGAGATTTTCGCGCAGGCTGCTGGCTTGGCGTGCCGCCATCAGCATGGCGGCCATCACCTGCTCGGTCAGTTCGATCACGCGCAAGGCATCGCGCGCGGCGATGGTGCCCATGCTGACCTTGTCCTGGTTGTGGCATTCGGTGGAGCGCGAGAACACCGAGGCCGGCATGGTCAGCTTCAAGGCTTCGGCAGTCCAGGCGGACACGCTGATCTGGAGTGCCTTGAGGCCGTGGTTGATCGGTGCGCGTGCGCCGGTTGCGGCGGAAAGATTGGCGGGCAGGCCATGGTTGTAGCGTGCGTCCACCAACAGCGCCAGCTGCCGGTCGAGCAGATCGGCGAGGTTGGCGACGGCGTTTTTCAGTGCATCCATCGCAAACGCGATGTGGCCGCCGTAGAAGTGGCCGCCGTGCAGGATGCGTTCGGCATCCGGATCCACCAGCGGGTTGTCGTTGGCGCTGTTGAGTTCGGTTTCGATGAACTGGCGCAACATCGGCAGCGCGTCTTCCAGTACGCCGATCACGTGCGGGGCGCAGCGCAGCGAATAACGATCCTGCAAACGGTGCTCGTTGCGTGGCGCGGCAGCGTCGCCCAGATCGGAGCGCAGGCGTTGTGCCACGCGCATCTGGCCCGGGTGCGGTTTGGCCGCAAACAGCACTTCATCGAAGTGGTGTGCGTTGCCGGCGCTGGCGAACACGTTGAACGCGGTCACCCGCGTAGCCAGGCGCGAGAGATATTCGGCACGTTCGAAAGCCAGGCACGCCAGCGCGGTCATCACCGCGGTGCCGTTCATGATGGCCAGGCCTTCCTTGGGCCGCAGCCGCAAAGGTTTGCGGCCGATATCAGCCAGCGCGGCAGCGGCGCTGCGGCGTTCGCCGCGATGCATCACGTCGCGTTCGCCGCAGAGCACGGCAGCGACGTAGGACAGCGGGGTGAGATCGCCGCTGGCACCGACCGAGCCTTCGGCCGGAATCAGTGGCAGCACGTCGTGTCGAAGCAGTGCCTCCAGCCCTTCGAGCAGGTCGAGGCTGACGCCTGACATGCCGTGCGCCAGGGAGGCCAGTCGCGCTGCCAGCACGGCGCGGGTTTCCTGCGCATCGAGGAAGCGGCCCAGGCCGCAGCCGTGATAGGCGAACAAATGGTGTGGCAGTTCTGCAACCAGCGCCGGGGGGATGTTGACCGTGCACGAGTCGCCATAGCCGGTGGTGACGCCGTAGATCACGCCATCGGTTTCCAGCAGGCGATCGAGGAAGGCTGCGCCGCGGGCGATGCGGGCACGGAAATCGGCGGCATCGGACAACTGTGCCGGGCGTTCGCGCCGGGCAAGCGCGGTCACGTCCTCGATGGACAGGGCCGCTGCACCGAAACGGACGGGCGCGGCTTCAGGGACGGGAGGCATCATGTGGAATCTGTTCCCAGAACGGAAAAAAATTGAACCAATCGTAGGGTGCGGCGTGCACTTGCGACTCCAGCCACGCCGCGAAATTGGCAGCGCAGGCGGCCAGTGCCGCATCGCGCGATGCGCGTGGCAGCTCGACCTTTTCGGCCAGTTTCACGAAATCGATGGCGTAACTGTCACCACGGTGCGTGCAGCCCATCGCGAACAGCGGACAGCCGAGCAGGGCAGCCAGCACGTATGGCCCGATCGGAAACGGAGCGGGGTGCCCAAGGAACGAGGCCATCGTGTGACGGTGACCCTGCACCGGCACGCGATCCCCTGCGATGGTGATGAAGGCGCCTTCGGCCATGCGCTCGGCCAGCCGCATCGCGATGCCGGGATCCAGTTCCGTCACCTGCACCAGTTCCACCGGGTCGTTCGGCGCCAACTGCCGCAGCATCCGGTTGAAGGTTTCCGCGTGCGCGGTGTGCACCAGTACCACCAGGCGCAGTCCGGGCACCTGTGGTGCCAGAGCACGGCACAGTTCCAGGCAGCCCATGTGTGCCGTGACGATGATGCCGCCACGTCGGTTGGCGATCTGTTCGAGCATGACCTGACGGTTGAGCATCACCTTCTCGGTTGGATAGCGCCCCGCAAGGGCAAGCATCTTGTCGAGCAGGGTTTCGGCAAATACGAGGAAGTGCTTGAGTCCGTGACGCCGGCCTGGTCGGCCGCCCAAGGCGCCGCCATGGGCTTGAACGCGTGCCAGATACTGCATCGAGGCGCGGCGCGCGGTGGCATTGAACAGCCAGTGGCAGAACACCACCGGGAACACGCAAAAACGGAATGGCCAGCGCCCGAGCAGGGCGTGCACCGCGACGAGCAAACGGATGCCCAGCACCCAGGTCGTTTCGGGCAGGCTGGCCCAGTGTGGCGCGGCGCGCGTGTTCATCGTGTTGGTCTCGACAGCAGGCGCGGCAGGCGACGCAACATGCCGAAGAAAAGGCGTGCATGCATGCGGCTGATGCGTACGTTGTCGCGCCAGACGTCGAAATGCGAGACCCCATCAACGGGGTAATGCACGCGCGTGGGCAGGTTCACCACCGGCATGCCACGCCAGACGAGCCGCACCAGAATGTCGCTGTCGAAATCCATGCGTCGCCCGATGGGTTCGGCGTCGATCAGTTGCAGCACGTGCGGCAGTGGATAAACCCGGAAGCCGCACATCGAATCTTTCACCGCGAAGGAAAGGGTGTTGATCCAGACCCAGACATGAGTGATGTAACGCCCGTACAGACGGCCTTTCGGCACGCTCTCGTCGTACACCGCCTGACCGCAGATCGCCGCATCGGGTGCAGCGCGTGCGGCGCTGATGAAACGCGGAATATCGTCGGCATCATGCTGGCCGTCGGCATCGATTTGCAGCACGTGGCTGGCGCCAAGTGATGCCGCTTCACGAAAACCGGCCAGCATCGCGCCGCCTTTGCCCTGGTTTTCTTCCAGTCGCAGCAGGCGCGCTTGCGGCGCATGCGTCCGGACCAGTTCACGCAACACCCCGGCACAGGCCGGATCCGAGCCATCGTCGACCAGCAGGCAAGGCAGGCCGGAGGCGAGCACGTGCAGCAAGGTCTGGCCGATGGCGTGTTCATGGTTGTAGACCGGGATCACCACCCAGGGCGTGAATGTAGCCATCAGGTGCGCTCGTGCAGCAGCACGCGGCCACGCGCGTGCAGGCCGGCATCCGATTGCCAGCAGAAGGTCAGTTGTCCTTTGCTTGCGATCCATTCCAGCGAAAGATCCAGCATCGTGCCGGGGCGGACGACGTTCTGGAACTTGAGTGCTTCCACGCATGCCACGTGCGGCGGCAATGCGAACACGTCGCGTGCCATGTGGATCGCCCAGTCAAGCTGTGCCACGCCGGGCAGGATCGGCGTGCCGGGAAAATGCCCGTCGAACACGATCAGGTCGGCATGGGCCAGCACCCGGGCATGGGCTTTGTCCGACGTTGTCTCTAGCCATTGCGGGCGAGGCCGTGCGCAGGATGCAGATTCTTCGTCGAAAAGTGCGAGCAGCGCGGCTTCGGTGGTCTTGCCCTGCGGGTTCAGCGGCAGGGTCGACGCAAAGCGCCAGCGTCGTGGTCGCGTCACCGCATCCTGCTGCGAGGCGATTCCTTGCGAAAGACGCTGTGCGAAGGCGCGCCGCCCCAGCGTGGCGTGCATGGTCTGGCCCGATGCGCTTGGCACGATGACTGCTGCCAACTGCACACGCGCACCCGGCAACACCACCACACGCGCCTCGGCGACCTCATCGAGTGCGCACAGGGCACGCTCCAAGGCATCCAGCGACACACGGCGTTCCTCGATCTTGACGATGCGATCGGCGCGGCCGAGCAAGCGAAAGCCTTCGCCTTGCGCTTCCACCCGATCTTCGCTTCGCCACCAATCGGGTGTCGGCAGGTGAGGTGAGCGCACATCGAGCCGCCCATCAGCGATGCGCCAGGCCACCCCCGGTAGCGGGCGCCATTCGCACGGGCCGCTTTCCTTCCAGCCACGCCATGCGATGCCGCCGGTTTCGCTGCTGCCGTAGATTTCCAGTGGCGCCTGCCCGAGCAGGCGTGCCGCATCATGTGCGGCAGATTCAGGCAATGCGCCGCCGGAAGAAAACACCGCGCGCAAGCGGTGCGAAACATTCGACCAACCCAGGCCTTCGGGCAGGCGCTTGAGGTGCGCAGGGCTGGTGACCAGCACGCTGGCCGGCGTGTCTGCCAGTGCTCGCGCCAGATCTTCATGGAAGAAACTGCGCGATGCGATGGGGCGGCCGGCAGCCAATGGCCACAGCGCACGGAACAGCAGGCCGTAGATGTGCTGGTGCGAAATGGTGCCGTGCACCGTCGACTCACCGATGGCAGCGCCGAAGCACTGCTCCAGGGCTTCGGTCTCGCGGGCCAGTTGCGCCAGAGTCTTGACGATGGCGCTGGGGGTTCCGGTTGAGCCGGAGGTAAACACCACCAGTCGGGTCAGGGATTCGTCCAGAGGCATCCAGTCGATGCCATCGTCGAATGCATTTTCCGGCGGTAGAGGTTGGTAGTCGGCAGGGAGGTCACCGGCGAAACCGGTCACTTCGCCACGCAAGGCATCGAGCGTGGCCGGCAGCGCATCGCCACACAACCAGACTTCCACGCCGGCATGCCAGGCACCGAACAGCGCCGCAGCGAAGGCAGGCGCATCGTTGAAATGCAGTGCCCAGCGCCCGGGCTTTCGGGCGAAGGCTGCGCGCCAGGCGCGTGCGTGTTGGCGCAGTTGTGCGAAGTTGCGGATCGGCCCATCGGTCGCCACGAGGCGTGTCCCGGACGCCTCATGCATCAGCCGCGCCAGCGACAGCCACTCAGCCATGACGATGCGCCGCCATGACGCGCTGACGGATCAGCCACTCGCCGCCGAACATCAGCCCCATCAAGCCATAGGCGATCAATCCGTTGTAAAGCGCCCACGTCGCCTCATCCGCCCACAGCGCCGTTGCCAGCGCGATGGCGCCATTGGCGATGAAGAACAGGCACCAAGCCATCGTCACGCGGCGGGTGTAGCCGATGGCGGCATCTGGAAACGCAGGATCGCGCTTGCGCGCAATGCGTTCGATCAAGCTGGGCGGGCGCAGCAGGCTGGTAGCGAACAAGGCCAGCAGCGCGGCATTGACCGCAACGGGATAGAGCTTGAGCGGCAGGGCGGCATTGAACAGGAAGGTGGCCAGCGCCAGCAGGCCGGCAACGACCCAGACCGGATCGCCGCGCGTGCCCATGGCGCGCAGGGTGGCCAGCGCGAACAGCAGCAGCGCCATCCAGCGCGGCTCCAGTCGCCCGAGCATCATCCAGATCGCCAACGGATAGGCCAGCGAGATCAGCACGAACAGCACGGTTCGCATGCGAGTCAGGACAGGTGCCTGGTCAGGCCGTATCGCGCAGCACCCCGTGCAGCACGTCGACCACATCCTGCACGGTGCGCACAGATTTGAACGCATCCGGTTGCAGGTTGCGACCGAACAATGGCTTGAGCTGCACGATGAGATCGACGGCGTCGATGCTGTCGATGTCCAGATCCTCGCCCAGCCGCGCCTGCGGCGTGATGCGCTCGGCATCGATCTGGAAGGTGTCTTGAAGAATGGCGGAAATGCGCTCGAAAAGTTCTTGAGGAGTCATGGAAGCATCCTTGTCGGTTCGCGTGGATCAGGCGGTACGGCGGGATGCAACCAGCGCCGCCAGAGCGTCGACACTGGAAAAATGAGACCGGGTTTCCTGTGAATCGGCCGATAGCGTGATGCCATAGCGCTTCTGCAGCGCCAGCCCCAATTCCAGCGCGTCGATGGAATCCAGTCCCAGGCCTTCATTGAACAACGGTGCGGCGTTGTCGATGTCGGCCGGTGTGATGTCCTCCAGTGCCAGCGACTGAATGATGAGCAATTTGATTTCCTCCTTCAGGGCGTTGGAAACCACGGTGTCAGTGGAAGCGTCGTCGTGCACGCGGATCCTCGTCAGGAAAAATACTGGGTGAGATAGTCGGTCAGGCGTCGCGCCGCCAGAGCATCCCCATGGCTTGCGTCGGAAAACATCGCGACGGGGATATTGTCGCCAACCTCGATCGAATAATGGAAGCGACGCGACGGAACACGATACCATCGCTCGTTCTTGCCCAAGGTCATCGGGGTGCAGGAAACCCTCACCGGCGTCACGTCCACCCGCCCGCGCACGGCGATATTGGCCGCACCGCGCTGCAGTCGCATCGGTTCGTCGCGACGCGTGCGGGTCCCCTCGGGGAAGATCACCAGATTGCTGCCGGCACGCAGCGAGGCGATGCAATCGTCGATCAAACCGGCGCCGTCGTCGTTGAAGGTATAGCCGCAGGCCAGCACCGGGCCGCGCGTGAACGGGTTGCGTGCCAGTGCGGCCTTGACGATGCAATCGGCGTTTTCCATCAACGAGATCAGGAACACCACGTCGATCAGGGTCGGATGATTGGCCAGCACCAGAAGGCCGGGCTGGCGTAGACGTTCGGCGCCGCGAAGGTCGTAGGTGAGCACGCCGAGCACGCGCATCAACTCGACGTGGAAACGGAAACAGCGTTGCACCAGGCGGCGCGAAATCCGTCGGCAGGTCACGCGGTTGCGAATGCACAGGCGCAGCAGGGGAAACACGATCAGGCCCAGCAGCAGGCCACCCAGGCCGAAGGCGAAGAAGCTCACCCCCGTGGCGACGATGCGCCAGCCCCGGTCGATTCGGTTACGCATTGCGTCGCCACTGCCAATGCAGGCCTTCGGCCCGGTTGCTGAGAGTGTTCATGTCCGACAGCAGGAAGCGATGCGCTGTCAGTGCCTTGGGCAGATCGTCGCTCGTCTTGGCAGGTTCGGCATCGGCCTCCCAGCTCAACGTCATCGGCTGTCCTTCCTCGTGCTCGGCGGGAATTACCCGCCAGGCGAAGGCGAAGAACGCATCGGGCTCATCCAGGAAAGGGGCGTAGGCCGGCGGAGCTTGGGTGTCGCAATACACCACGATCACCGATTCGGCCCCGTCGGCCAGCAATCCTGCGGCTTCAACCATGGCCGTCTCGATGCTGGCCTTGCCGCCGGCCAGTGCGGTGTAGTTGCCACGTTTTCCGTGCACGATGGAATACAGCGCCGCAATGGCGTTGTGTACGGAAAGGCCGAATTGGGTGGGCGACATCGGCTGTTCCGCGCTCAATGCCTCCAATAGCGCGAACGAGCGCGAGACGTCGCCATGCCGGGAGACGAAGATCAATGGCGCCTCGGCATCGGCATCGCGTCGGCAATCATCGATCGCCTGGATCGCGGCCCGGCCCAGGCGATCGATGCGGCGCCGTTGCATCGGTGCGACCTGGGCCAGCGGTGGCATGCCCTCGCCACCTGGCACGAAACTGTCATGCGACCAGGTGTTCCAGGCGTCGCTTGATTCCAGCCCGGGCGCCCAGGCCGCCCAGTCGGTGACACGAAATTGAATGGCCGGCACGGGCGTTCCTGTTGCACTGCGTAGCTGCACATTCAATACCGAGCCGGCATCACAACGCCAGCCCGGCGGAGGTGGCTGTTAGAATCGGCGGCGTAACCAAGATTGATTCCCTGCCGGCGCGCTGTCGCCGGCGCACTGGCGGAAACCTCCCATGAAAGAAAAACACGACATCGTCACCAACTGGCTGCCGCGCTATACCGGCGTGCCGCTGGAACAATTTGGCCAACACATCCTGCTCACCAATTTCGGCGGTTACGTCGATCACTTCGCACGGATGATGGATGGCGAAGTGGTCGGGCGGGACCGGCCGATGCCGAGCTGCACCGTGGATGGCATCACCATGATCAACTTCGGCATGGGCAGCCCCAATGCCGCCACGATGATGGATCTGCTCTCGGCCATCGCGCCCAAGGCGGTGCTGTTTCTGGGCAAGACCGGCGGGTTGAAGAAGAAGAACCTGCTGGGTGATTTGATTCTGCCGATTGCCGCCATCCGCGGCGAGGGCACCTCCAACGATTACCTGTTGCCCGAAGTGCCGGCGCTGCCGGCGTTCGCGTTGCAGCGCGCCGTGTCGACCATGATCCGCGACCTCGGCCATGACTACTGGACGGGCACGGTCTACACCACCAACCGCCGCGTCTGGGAGCACGACGACGCGTTCAAGGAGCGTCTGCGTCAGATGCGCTGCATGGCGGTGGACATGGAAACGGCGACGATTTTCGCGGCCGGCTTCGCCAATTCGATTCCTTCCGGCGCGCTGCTGCTGGTGTCCGACCAGCCGATGATTCCCGAAGGCGTGAAGACCGAGGCCTCCGATGCGCAGGTGAGCGCCAACTTCGTCGAGCGCCACATCCAGATCGGCATCGAAGCGTTGCGCCTGATTCGCCGTCACGGCAAGTCGGTCAAGCACTTGCGGTTCGACTGATTGACGCTGTCGCCGCGCGGTTTGTTGCCGCGCGGCGATCAGTGCATCAACAAGGCCACCAGACTCAGGAACAGCCCCATGCTGCTGATGTCCGTCACGGTGGAGAGGAAGATCGCCGAAGCGGTGGCCGGGTCGGCACCCAGGCGGCGCAGCAGCATCGGGATGGCCGCGCCGGCCAATCCGGCGAACATGCAGCTCAGAGACAGCGCGATGAAGATCGCCACGGCCAGCCACAGTGGCGGAATATCGCTCTGCGAGCGTGCGACGAAGTAGAGCGCAATGCCCGCCAGCGCGCCGCTGATCACGCCGTTGACCAGCCCGAGCCAGGCCTCCTTGGCCAGCACCCGCCAAGGCGAGGTGGCACGCAATTCCCCCAGTGTCATGCCGCGAATCGTCACGGCCAGCGCCTGCGCGCCGAGATTGCTGCATTGGCCCGACATTACCGGCAGGAACGCGGCCAGCACCACGAGTTTGTCCAGCGTGCTCTCGAACAGGCCCACGACGGTGGCCGCACCGAATGCAATCAGCATGTTCAGCAGCAGCCAGGGATGGCGGAAGCGCAAGCTGCGCTGCCATGGCGTGGCGAGGCGCTCTTCTTTTTCCACGCCCACCATGCTGCCGGCCTGCGCGGAAATCTCGAAGGCCTGTTGTTCGAACAAGGCCTGTCCCTTGACCACGCCGAGCAAGTGCCCACCTTCGTCGCAGACCGGGTAGATCGGAAAGTGCCGGCTCACCACCTGACGCATGGCCTCGACGAACTTCTGCTCCGGGCGCAGGAAGAACGGTTCGCGCAGCATGATCTGGTCGAGCGTCGCGTCGGTGTTGGCAAATACCAGTTCGCGGAACGCCACCACGCCGACCAAGCGGCCGTCGGCTTCGGTGACGAACACGTAGATCACCATGCGTTGGCGCACGATTTCACGCAGGGTTTCCAGCACGCTGCCGACCGTGGCGCTGGGCGAGAACACCGCCGTCGGACGTTCCATCAAGCGGCCTACGGTGCCTTCGGGATAGGTATGGCCCACCAGCCACAGCGGCTCGCGCCCACCGAACGGCACGGCGCCGGCAATGCGTTCACGCCGCGCCGGCTCGAACTCCTCCAGCACTTCGACGGCGTGTCCGATGTGTAGCCGGCTCAGCAGGTCGGCGATCTGCGCATCCGGCATCGCCTCAAGCAGATCGGCCGCGCTGCGCGGGTCCAGGCCGGAAACTTTGGAGAGCAGGGTGGGGGAAATGTCCATCCGGCGCATGCTATCAGGCGATTCAGCGCGCCTTGCGGCGTGCGTGCATGATGGTGTCGTAGGCGGCATTGATGGCGCGGGCGCGGGTTTCGGCCAGCGTCCGCACATCCTCGGCGGCGCCGGCCACGCGGTCGGGGTGGTAGCGCGACATCAGGCGGCGGGAGGCCGCATCGATGGCTTCGTCGCTGGCATCGGGGGTGACATCCAGTTCGGCATAGGCTACGGTCAATGCGGCATTGTTGCGCGGGCGGCGCAGCCAGCCGGCGTCGAAGGCGTGGCCGATGATCGCGCCCAGCAGCAAGCCGATGGGATGGCGCACCAGGGCAAAACCGAGCAGGCCGCCGAGGATCTTGCCGTAATAGCGCTTGCCGGCGAGGTTCATCGGGATGGCTCCGTGGCGTCTTGAGGGGTGCTCGCAGGCCAGGTCTGGCGGGCATACCAGCGTGCAAGTGACTCGATGTCCTTGCGGTTGAGTACGCCGACCACGCTGTTCATCACGTCGCCCTCGCGCCGACCTTCGCGGTACTGGTTCAAGGCCCAGACCAGATAGACCTCGTTCTGGCCGCCGATATGCGGGGCAGCCGGGGTGCGGCTGCGTCCGTCCGTGCCATGGCAGGCCACGCACAGGCCGAGTTTGGCCGGCGCGGATTCTTCGGCAGGCATGCTGCCGGCAAGGCTGGTGGCTAACAGGAGCGCGATCATGCCGGGGATTCTATCGCGCCACGCCCGTGGTATCTGCGCCTCGCCGCTGCTGCCAAACTTGCGCATCTTTTGCTGCGGGAATCCATCCATGCGTGTCTGGTCGCTGCATCCTCGTTATCTCGATCCACAGGGCTTGGTTGCGCTGTGGCGCGAGACCTTGCTGGCGCACAAGGTGTTGCGCGGAGAAACGCGCGGCTATCGGCATCATCCGCAATTGCAGCGATTCCAGGGCAGGCCGATCCGGTCGCATCGGTCGATGTCTATCTTCAGGCCGTGCATGCCGAAGCCACGGCGCGTGGCTATCGCTTTGATCCGGGCAAGTTCGATGCGGCGGCGCAGAGCGCGCGCATCCGCGTGACGAAGGGCCAATGCGATTACGAATGGCAGCATCTTCTGGCCAAGCTCGCGGTGCGCAATCCGCAGGTGCTGGCGCGCTGGCACGACACCACTGCGCCCGAATGTCACCCGCTGTTCGAGGTGGTGCCCGGTGCGGTAGAGGATTGGGAGAAGCGCTGAATTGCGCTTCAGCCCAGCGCCGTGGCGCTTACGATCACGCCATCGGCATCGGCGTACAGCCATTGGCCAGGGCGCACCGCGATGCCGGCGATTTCCAGCGGGACATCGCGACGGCCATCACCGAGTTTCTCGGTCTTGCGCGGGCAGCGGCCCAGCGCTTTCACGCCCAGATCGAGCGTGGCGATCATGGCACTGTCGCGGATCGCGCCGACGATGACGATGCCTTCCCAGCCGTTCTCCACCGCCTTGGCTGCGAGCAGGTCACCGAGCATGGCGCGCGCCATCGAACTGGCGCCATCGACGACCAACACGCGGCCCTTGCCGGGTTCAGCCACGGCTTCGCGCACGCGGGAGTTGTCCTCGAACGCCTTGATGGTGCTGATCTGGCCGTGGAAGGCGATGCGCCCGCCCAAGTCGAGCCAGGGCAGGGTCAACACCTGCACGGCGGCTTCGTGCGCATCACACAGATCGGTGGTGGCGGGCGAGGACATGGCTGCCTCAGGCGAAGTAGCCGAGCGCGCGGTTGCGGGCGCGTTCGATTTCTTCGCGCATCGCCGTGATGGTGCTGGCGTAATCGGGCGCGCCGAAAATGGCCGATCCGGCGACGAAGGTATCCGCACCTGCCATCGCGATGTCGCCGATGTTGTCGATCTTCACGCCACCATCCACTTGCAGGCGAATGTCACGGCCGCTGTGATCGATCAGGGTGCGCAGACGACGCAGTTTCTCCAGCGCCGAGGGAATGAAACTCTGGCCGCCGAAACCGGGATTCACCGACATCACCAGAATCAGATCGATATCGCCCAGCACGTGTTCCAGCACGCTCAGCGGCGTGGCCGGGTTGAGCACCAGACCGGGTGAACAGCCGTGGTCGCGGATGCTCTGGATGGTGCGATGCACGTGCGCGCTGGCTTCGGGGTGGAAGCTGATGGTGGTGGCGCCGGCCTTGGCGAATTCGGGCACCAGCGCATCCACCGGCTGCACCATCAGGTGCACGTCGATGGGCGCGGTGACGCCATGCTTGCGCAGCGCCTGGCACACCATCGGGCCGATGGTGAGGTTGGGGACGTAGTGGTTGTCCATCACGTCGAAATGCACCCAGTCCGCACCGGCGGCGAGCACGGCGTCCACCTCCTCGCCCAGACGCGCGAAGTTCGCCGAGAGGATGGAAGGGGCGATGATCGGTTCGGACACGGGCGTCTCCGGGAAAGAGTGAATCACAGCGCCATTATCGCCGCGAACGCATCGCGGGTGAGATTTTTCGGCGCGGCGTCGGTGCAGGCCACATCGTCCTCGATGCGCACGCCGCCGAAGCGCGCCAGGTGTTCCACCAGCGCCCAGTCCACCGCCCCGGCATGCGGGCCGGCACGCAGCGGCGCGAGCAAGAGGTCGATGAAGTACAGGCCCGGCTCGATGGTGACGACCATGCCCGGCGCCAGCGTGCGGGTCAGGCGCAGGTAGGGATGGCCCTCGGGCTTGGGAATCACGCCGCCGGCATCCGATGCCGAAAAACCCGCCACGTCATGCACTTGCAACCCGAGCAGGTGGCCGATGCCATGCGGGAAAAATGCGGCGCTGACGCCGGTTTCAAGCTGCGCTTCCGGCGTCATGCCGACCACGCCCAGGTCGCGCAGCACGCCGGCCAGGCGCAGGTGCGCATCCAGATGGATGTCGCGGTAGTCGCGCCCGTTGCGGACTTGATCCACCAGCGCCAGTTGCACTGCCTCCACACCGTCGATCAGCGCACCGAAGCGGGCATCGCCATCGCCATACGTTCGGGTGATGTCGCTGGCGTAACCGTGGAAACGCGCGCCGGCGTCGATCAGGAACGAGCGCGAACGCGCCGGTGCCGTCTGGTCCTGATACTGGTAATGCAGCACGGCGGCGTGTTCGTTGAGCGCGACGATGTTGCCGTAGGGCGCGTCGATGTCGCTCTGGCCCGAGGCACCGAGATAGGCGCGGTTGATTGCGTATTCCGATGCTCCGGCGCGGAACGCCGCTTCCGCCGCGACGTGCCCGCGAGCGGCACGGCGCGAGGCATCGCGCAGGCAGGCCAGCTCGTAGGGCGTTTTGTACGCACGGTGGTAGTGCAGGTATTCGAGCAGGGCCGGCGGGTTGTTCGGCACGTAGCTTTCCAGTGCCGCATCCGCTTCACCCACGATCGCCAGACGCCCGCTTTTGGGCAGGAACGCCGTGGCCTGCTTGGGCTCGGTAATCACGTGGATGTCGAAGTGCTCCACCCAGATGCCGGCGGGCGCGGTGGGCGTGAGATGCCAGTAGTCGGCCGGTTGGTGATAGACCAGCACCGGCCGCTTGCCCGGCGTGACGACGATCCAGCCATCGGTATGTGCCGTCAGCGGCACGAGGTGCAAAAAATGCGGATTCGGCGCGAACGGATAGGGGTTGTCGTCCAGGAAGCGATATTTGAGCTTGCCTGCGGGGATCAACAGATGATCGTGACCGCTGCGGGCAAGCGCAGCTTCGATGCGT
>JAEXRB010000357.1 GCA_023438325.1 Pseudomonadota bacterium
CCTTCGGGTCGTGCGTGACCATGACGATGGTCTTGCCGTGCTCGCGGTTGAGCAGTTGCAGCAGCCCCAGCACTTCTTCCGCCGATTGCCGATCCAGATCGCCGGTCGGTTCGTCGCAGATGAGAAAGGTCGGATCGGACACGATGGCGCGCGCAATCGCCACGCGCTGTTGCTGCCCGCCGGAAAGCTCGTTCGGCTTGTGGTTGCGCCGATCCGCCAGCCCGACCAGGGTCAACGCGATCTGCGCCCGGCGCGCACGATCCTTCGCGCTCAAGTGGGTCAACAGCAGCGGCAATTCGACGTTCTTCTGCGCACTGAGCGTGGGCATCAGGTTGTAGAACTGGAACACGAAACCGACATGGCGGCTGCGCCAACCGGCCAGTTGTCCCGCACTCATCGTGTCGATGCGCTCGCCTTCCACTTCGATCTGCCCGCCACTGGGATTGTCAAGCCCGCCGATGAGGTTGAGCAGGGTGGTCTTGCCCGAGCCGGACGGGCCCATCAGCGCGACGAAATCACCGCGTTCGATATCCAGATCCACACCATGCAGCACGGCGACTTTCTCCGGGCCGCGCTGATAGGTCTTGGTGACGTTGCGGATACTGACCAGTGTCGACATGGAGATGCCCTCGTTGATGATGATTTCGCTGATCGGCAACGCAGCCGATCGAATCGGTGACGTGATCGGAAAAAGGCGGGCGCACAGCCCCGCCTACGGCGCGGCGATGCGCACCGCATCGCCATCCTTCAATGCTTCAGGTGGATCAAGCACCACGCTTTGACCTGCGGTAAGGCCAGCCAGTACTTGCCGCCCATCACCCAGCGCGATGCCGGTTTCGATCACGCGCAGCGCCACTTTTCCGTCCTGCACCACGAATACGCGGCTTTGGCCGTCGCGCGTGATGATGGCGTTCTGCGGCACGCGCACACCGCGTGGTTGTTCGGGTTCGTCTGCACGCTCGGCCTCAAGAAAACTCACCCGCACGCCCATGTCCGGCACGATGCGCGCGTCTTTTTCCTTCAGTGCCACGCGTACCTTCACCGTGGCCTTGCCACGATCGGCCGCCGGAATGATGGCGATGACCTCGGCGGGAATCTTCCAGTCTGGATATGCGTTGAGCACAGTTTCCACCGGCATGCCGGAGCGCACCCGGCCGATGTAGGACTCGCCCACTTCCACTTCGACTTCCAGCGAATCCATGTCCACGATGGTGCCGATGCCGGTGCGGGTGAAGCCGCCGGTGGCAAGTGGAGAGACAATCTCGCCGGGTTGTGCCGCCTTGGCGATCACCACGCCGGCAAAGGGCGCGCGCACGATGGTGTTGTCCACGCCGTTCCTGGCGATTTCAAGCGAATCGGCGGCCACCTGCACGTTGCGCTGCGCCGTCACGCGCTGCGCACGCAAGGCATCACGCTGCGCCACGGCGGCATCGAACTGCGAGCGCGATACCAGCCCGCGCTCCACCAGTTCGGTCAGGCGCACCGCCTCGGCTTCGGCCTGGGTCAGCTGCGCCTGCACCGAGGCCACCGAACTGCGTGCGGCAGAAAGCTGCGCACTGGCAAGGGCGAACTGCGCATCGGCATCCACCGGATCAAGTGTGGCCATCACCTGCCCTTCTTCGACCCGCATGCCTTCCTCGATCAGCACCTCGCGCACCTTGCCGGTGATCTTGGCCGACACCGTCGCCATGCGCCGCGCCACGATGTAGCCGCTGGCGTCGAGCACGGACGCACTGGCCGTCGTGTTGCCGATGGCCACGACCGGCGCGGTGCGCACTTCGATGGCCGATTCGCGGGTGGCCAAAAACCACCCCACGGCGGCCATGACGGCCAGCGCGATCAATCCCCACATCCACCACTTTGCATTGGACGATGACGGCGGTGGCGGCGCGTTGCGCTCGATGCGGAGTTCTTTGAGGAGTTCGGCGGATGCGTTCATGGAAAACCTGGACAGGAACCGATGCAAAGTGTGACGCACTCTGGGCTTCGGAATGCAGGGAATCGCTCCCGCTGAGGCTACGCATGATGGAACCCGTTTCGGCAGCATCCAAGTGACAGCTGTCACCTCGATGCCATGAACCTCGCCACTGATGCGGGCAATGACTACCCCCGAACATGGCCACCTCCCCACGAGGCAAGGCCATGTCACATCAACCTCCTCTGGCCCGACTGCGGGCCGCGCGCAAGCATTACGGCTCGATCCCGGCGCTGACCGGCATCGATCTGGACATTCCCGCCGGCCAGGTATTGGCCTTGCTTGGCCCCAACGGTGCCGGGAAAAGCACCGCGATCGCACTCCTTCTCGGCCTGCTGGCGCCAGATGCCGGCGAGGTCGAACTGTTTGGCCAGAACCCGAAGCATCACGCCACACGCCAGCGCATCGGCGTAATGCTGCAAACGGCCAGCCTTCCGAACACGCTGACAGCACGCGAGTTGATCGACCTGACGCGCAGCTACTATCCGGCGCCACACAGCATCGACACCTGCGCAAAGATCGCTGGCATCACCGACCTGCTCGATCGACGCTACGGAAAACTGTCAGGCGGCCAACAGCGACGCGTGCAGTTTGCGTTGGCGATCTGTGGCAGGCCGGATCTGCTGTTTCTGGATGAGCCTACCACCGGGCTGGACATCGACGCGCGCCGCGCCATTTGGGCCGCCATCCGCACCCATGTCGCCGATGGCGGCGCAGTGCTCTTGACCACGCACTATCTGGAAGAAGCCGAGGCACTGGCCGATCGCGTGGCGATGCTGGGCGCGGGCCGCATTCTGGCCGAAGGCAGCGTGGCGGAAATCTGCGCGCGCGTCGGACAACGGCGCATTCGTTGCGTCAGCACGCTCGTGCCAGAAATTCTGATGCACTGGCCCGATGTGACCGATGCGCACAGCGACGGCATGCG
>JAEXRB010000259.1 GCA_023438325.1 Pseudomonadota bacterium
GCCTTGAAGCGATCGATGAACTTCTGCAAATGGGCGCGCTCGACTTGCTCTTTCTCGAACGCGATCTGCTGCTGGCGCAACTGCTCAGCACGCTGGCGCTCGAAGCTGGTGTAGTCGCCGGTGTAAAGCCGTGCCCGGCCATCGTGTAGATGCAGGGTGTGGGTGGAGATGCCGTCGAGGAACTCACGATCGTGACTGATGACCAGCAGCGTGCCGGGATATTTCAGCAACCACTGTTCGAGCCAGAGCACGGCATCCAGATCCAGATGGTTGGTCGGCTCGTCGAGCAGCAACAAGTCGCTCGGCGTCATCAACGCACGCGCCAGATTTAAGCGCACGCGCCAGCCGCCGGAAAAGGTCGAGACGGGCCGGGCATGCGTATCGGCGGAAAAACCCAGGCCATGCAGCAGCCGGCCCGCGCGCGCCGGAGCGTCGTAGCCGTTGAGCTCGGCCAGGCGCTGATGCGCCTGCGCCACGGCTTCGTAATCTTCGCGCGCCATCGCCGCGGCCTCGGTACGCAGCACCTCGGCTACCTCGCCATCACCGGACATGACGAAATCCAGCGCCGAATCGGGCAGCGAGGGAGTTTCCTGCGCCACCGAGGCGATACGCACGCGGCTGGGCAGATCCAGCTCGCCCATGTCTGGCTCAAGCTCGCCCATCAATGCAGCGAACAGGCTGGATTTGCCGCATCCGTTGCGGCCGATCACGCCCACGCGCCAACCGGCATGCAGTGCTGCATCCACCTGCGAAAGCAACAGGCGCTGACCGCGCCGCAAGGCGAAATTGCGGAAGGAAATCATCTGGGGAAAGGCCAAAGACGCGCCGAAAAACGTGGCGCAAAGACGGGCATTGTAATGAAAACCCTTGCGGCTACCGGTGCCGACCCTCTAAGGTTTCCCTCATTCCCGCGAGCAGCCGACGCCATGACCGACACCGACGCCACCGCCGATGCCGATCTCCAATGCGATGGCCTGCCCGATGCCCAGCGCCTCACGGCGACCGAGGCTCGTGTGCTGGGCTGCCTCATCGAGAAAGAGGCCACCACGCCGGATCAATATCCGCTGACCGAGAACGCGCTGACCCTGGCCTGCAACCAGAAAACCAGCCGCGACCCTGTCATGGAGTTGTCACCGGGCGAGGTCGGCCACGCATTGCGCCAACTTGAACCGCGCCAGATGGTGCGCAGCCAGCACGCCTCGCGCGCGCAGCGCTGGGAGCATCGCTTTGCGCAGGCTTATGGCGTCACCGTGCAACAGCAGGCCGCCTTGTGCGTGCTGATGCTGCGCGGCGCGCAGACACTCAACGAGATATTCACCCGCGCCGAGCGCATCGGCCGCTTCAGCGATACCGAGCAAGTGCGCCATGCACTTGAGCGACTGGCGCAACGCAGCCCGGCGCTGATCGTGCAATTGCCACGCGCACCGGGCCAGCGCGAGGAGCGCTGGATGCATCTTCTGTGCGGGCCGGTGGATATCGAAGCGCTGCAAGCGTCTGCGCCGTCACGCCCGGCGGCCGCAGGTGCGTCGCTTGCCGCGCTGGAAGCGCGCATCGAGGCACTGGAAGCACGGCTCGCGGCGCTGGAAGCAACCCGCACTCAACCACCGCCAGAAATCTGAGCAGGCACGCCCGGATACGTCCGACCGCCCGCAGACAGCCACTTTACAATGCAAGTTTTCGCAAGTCCGCGCCCACGCGCGAGTGCTTGTCCGGAAGGCACCTGAACGTCTTCACCCCCGCTTTCACCGGCGATTCTTTTTTAGCTGCTTGAGCCCCATCACGATGCTGTACCTGTTGCTGGCAACGCCGTTCATCGCGTCCTTGCTCGTGGCGCTCGCATACCGCGCGCCGCGTCGCCTGATCGCATGGCTGGCCGCTGCCGCACCTCTGGGCGGCTTGGCACTTCTGGCGCCGTTCACCCCGGCAGTGATGCGCGGCGAAACCCCCAAGGCACTGATCCCATGGGTTTCACAGGCCGGTCTTGATCTTCATGTCCGTCTCGACGGGCTGGCCTGGATGTTCGCGGTCATGGTGCTCGCCATCGGAGTTCTGGTGGTGATGTATGCGCGCTATTACCTGAGCAGCAAGGACAGCGCGGCGCGTTTCTTCGCGGTCCTGCTGCTGTTCATGGGCGCGATGCTGGGGTTGGTGCTGTCGGGCAACCTGCTGATGCTGGTGGTGTTCTGGGAGCTGACCAGCATCAGCTCGTTCCTCCTGATCGGCTTTTGGTCACACCGCGAGGACGCGCGTGAAGGCGCGCGCATGGCGCTGGCGATCACCGGCGGTGGCGGGCTGGCACTGCTGGCCGGCGTGCTGATGATCGGCAAGGTGGTCGGCAGTTTCGATCTCGACCTGGTGCTGGCTTCCGGCGACCTGATCCGTGCCAGCAGTCTCTATCCGTGGATTCTCGGGCTGGTGCTGCTGGGCATTTTCACCAAGAGCGCGCAGTTCCCGTTCCACTTCTGGCTGCCGCATGCAATGGCCGCCCCCACGCCGGTATCGGCCTACCTGCATTCGGCCACGATGGTGAAAGCCGGCGTGTTCCTGCTGGCGCGACTGCATCCCGCGCTGGCGGGCACCGACATGTTCTTCTACGTGGTCAGCGGCATCGGCGCGCTGACCTTGCTGCTGGGCGCCTGGTACGCCATCTTCCAGCACGATCTGAAAGGCCTGCTGGCGTATTCGACGATCTCGCACCTGGGCCTGATCACGCTGCTGTTCGGCTTGTCCACGCCGCTGGCGGTGGTGGCCGGTTTGTTCCACATCCTCAATCACGCCACCTTCAAGGCCTCGCTGTTCATGGCCGCCGGCATCATCGACCACGAAACCGGCACGCGCGACATGCGCCGGCTCGGCAACCTGCGACGTTACATGCCCTTCACCAGCACGCTGGCGATCATCGCCTCGCTGGCCATGGCCGGCGTGCCGCTGCTCAATGGCTTCCTCAGCAAGGAAATGTTCTTCGCGCAGGCGCTGGAAATCGAAGGCCACGCCGTGATGCGCGATGCCATGACCGTCGCAGCCGTGCTGGCGGCTATGCTCGGCGTGGCATACAGCTTGCGCTTCGTGCTCGACACCTTCTTCGGCAAGGGCCCGCGCGCGCTGGAGGAAATGCCTTACGAGCCGCCGCGCTGGATGAAGATCCCCATCGAGGTGCTGGTGTTCGCCTGCCTGGCGGTCGGCATCGCGCCGGCCTGGACGGTCGCGCCGGTGCTGAATGCAGCCGCGCTCGGCGTGCTGGGCGACAACCTGCCCACGTACAGCCTGTCGATCTGGCATGGCTTCAATCTGCCGTTCCTGATGAGCCTTTTGGGCCTGCTCGGCGGCATCGTGCTGTATTTCGGCTTGCGCAGGCTGCTCGACCTGCATGCCATCGTGCGCGAATCGCTCGGCCGTCGCATCTTCCGCATCAACGTCGAGCGCCTGTTCGCGCTGGCTGATCGCTTCACTCGCGCCATCGCCAACGGCAGCGTGCAGCGCAGCCTGTTCCTGCTGGTGTTTTCGGCCATCGTCCTGGCATTGGCACCGATGCTCGAACAAGGCATCACACCGGAGCTGCCCACGCTCACCCCGGCGCCACCCTTGATCTGGCTGGGCTGGCTGGTCATGGTGATCGGCACGATCGCCACCTTGGCGGCGCATCGGCAACGCCTGCGGGCCATCATCGTGGTGGGGGCGGTCGGCCTGATGGTGAGCCTGACCTTCGTCTATCTCTCCGCACCCGACCTGGCACTCACCCAGCTGCTGGTGGAAATGGTGACGATCTGCCTGATGCTGCTGGCGCTCAACTATCTGCCCAAGGATTCCCTGCCCGGGCGTTCGCGCTCGCGCCGCTGGCGCGACACGGGCATCGCGGTATTCGCAGGCCTGGGCGTGGCCGGCATGGCTTACGCCATGATGACCCGCCCCAGCCTCACCTTCGCCGAGGAACTGCTGGCGCGCTCGCTGCCGGAAGCCTACGGCCACAACGTGGTGAACGTGATCCTGGTGGATTTCCGCGGCTTCGATACGCTGGGCGAGATCACCGTTTTCGGCATCGCCGGATTGATCGTGCACGCCCTGCTCAAGCGCGCCCGCATGGCTCCGGAGGAAAAGGTCGACAGCCCGCCGATCCTGCTCCCCATGGCGGCCGATCTTTCCCAGTTGCTTTTCCCGCTGGCGCTGACCGTGTCCATCTACCTGTTCCTGCGCGGCCACAATGCGCCCGGCGGCGGCTTCATCGCCGGCCTGGTGCTGGTGATTCCCGTATTGCTGCAATACATCATCCAGGGCATGGGCGCCTTCGAGCGCCAGTTGGGTGTGGATTACGTCAAATGCATCGGCATCGGCCTGTTGGCGGCACTCGCCACCGGGCTGGCGCCACTGCTATGGGGCCTTCCCTTCCTAACCAGTGGCCACATCGAGCCGGAATTGCCCGTGATCGGCGGCATTCCGCTGGCCAGCGCCATCGGATTCGACATCGGCGTGTATCTGGCCGTGTTCGGCGGCGCCATGCTGATCCTGTCCTCGATGGGCGGCATCCGCCCCTCGCTGACGCGCGATACCTGGCGTGCCTCGATCCAGCGCCCCGATCCGGCTCGCTTCCGCGGGAGGCGCAGCTGATGGAATTCCTGCTCGCCAGCGCCATCGGCATCCTCGTCGCATGCGGCGTCTACCTGTTGCTGCGCTCACGCAGCTTCGACGTGATTCTGGGACTGACACTCTTGTCCTATGCCACCAACCTCCTGATCTTCTCCGCCGGCCGGCTGGTGCCGGGCAAGCCGCCCGTGCTGAAAGAGGGTGTTGCGCCGCTGCTTGAAAACTATGTCGACCCCCTGCCGCAGGCGCTGGTGCTGACGGCCATCGTGATCTCGTTCGCCATGACCGCGATCCTGCTCGTGCTCGCCATGCGCGGGCGCCACGACAACCGCGTGGATCATGTCGACGGCAGCGAGCCGAAGGATCGTGACCGATGAGCGCGCATCTTCCGATCCTGCCCATTGCGTTGCCGCTTTTCACCGGCGCGCTCCTGCTCCTGCTGGAGCGTCGCGGCATCTTGGTGCAGCGCGTCGTCGCCTGGCTGGGGTTGGCGGGGTTGCTGTACCTGTCGATCGCGCTTTTGCAACAAGCCGATGGCGGCCAGATTACCGCGTATCTGGTCGGCGACTGGCCGGCGCGCCTGGGCATCACGCTCGTCGTGGATCGTCTTTCGGCCTGGATGGTGTTGACCACGACGCTGCTGGCCGGAGCCTGCCTGCTGCATGCCGGCTCCGGCTGGGATCGGCGCGCCACGCATTTCCATGCCCTGTTCCAGTTCCAGCTGATGGGATTGAACGGCGCCTTCCTCACCGGCGATCTGTTCAACCTGTTCGTGTTCTTCGAGGTGCTGTTGGCCGCGTCCTACGGGCTGCTGCTCAGCGGCGGACGCGGCGGACGCATGCGGGTCGGCTTCCATTACGTCGCTTTCAACATCACCGCATCCACCCTGTTCCTGATCGCGCTGGGCCTCATCTACGGCTTGCTCGGCTCGCTCAACATGGCCGAACTGGCGGTGCGCGTGTCGCAGGTGTCGTATCAGGATCAGGTCTTGGTGCAGGCCGTGGCCGGCCTGCTGCTGGTGGTGTTCTGCGCCAAGGGTGCGATCCTGCCGCTGTACCTGTGGTTGCCGGCCACTTACGGGCGTGCCCAGCCGGCCGTGGCGGCGCTGTTCGTCATCATGACCAAGGTCGGCCTGTACTCGGTGCTGCGCGTGTACACGCTGATCTTCGGCGAGGCCGCCGGCGAACTGGCTGGTTTCGCATGGAAGTGGCTGTTGCCGGCCGGCATTGCAACCTTGCTGATGGCCGCGTTCGGCACCTTGGCGTCGGTGCGGCTGCGCATCCTGGCCGGCTATCTGGTGCTGGTGTCCGCCGGCACGTTGTTCATTGCCTTCGCACTGGCAAGCGCGGAGAGCATCGGCGCCGGCCTGTACTACCTGGCGCACAGCACGTTCATGGCTGCGGCGATGTTCCTGATCGTGGAACTGGTGCGCCAGCGTCGCGTCACCGACCGCATGAACGTGGCGCGCCCCATGCTCGACCGCGCCATACCCGGCGCGCTGTTCATCATTGCCGCCATCGCCGCGATCGGCCTGCCGCCGCTGTCTGGCTTCATCGGCAAGTTCACCCTGTTGGCTGCGGTGCCGGAGGCGTGGACAGGCTGGGTCTGGAGCGCGATCCTGGTTTCCAGTTTCTTCGTGATGGTGGCGCTGGCACGCGCCGGCAGCAAACTGTTCTGGCTGCAACCGGCACCGGGCGACCCGCTCCCGGCCACCGCCGCGAAAGCGCGCCACGGCCCGCGCGTGGAAATGGCCGCGATCATGCTGCTGCTGGCTTACTGCGTGGTAATGACCATATTCGCCGGCCCCACGCTGCGCTATACCCAGTCGGCCGGCACCCAACTCGTGGATCCTGCCAACTACATCGAAGCGGTGCGCGAGCAGGCACCGATCCTGCGCGAGCCCTGATCGATGAGAAAACGCTTCCGCACGCTCGTTCCTTCCATTCCACTGAGCCTCACGGTGTTCGTGTTCGGCCTGCTGCTGCCGGACCACATCAGTACCGGTTACGTCGTTCTGGCGCTGCTGCTGGCACTGCTGATTCCGCAAGTGGCCAAACGTCTGGATCGCGAATTCGCCTACGTCGCCACACTGCGCCCGGTGCCACGGCTGGTGATGGTGATTCTGTACGACATCGTGCGCTCCAACATCCATGTCGCGCGCCTCGTCCTCGGCCGTGAATCGGCGCTCAAGCCCGGCTGGGTGTGGGTGCCTCTGGATCTGACCAACATCCACGGCATCACCACGCTGGCCAGCATCATCACCCTCACGCCCGGCACCGTATCGGCCGAGCTCTCCGACGACCGCCGCTACCTTCTGGTTCATGCCCTTGACCTGCAAGACCCGCAAGCGCTGATCGACGAGATAAAACTCCGCTACGAAGCTCCGCTGAAGGAGATCTTCCCGTGATCGACATCGCCATCCTCATTTCCCTGCACGTGGTCGGCATCGCGATGCTGCTGTCGCTGTGGCGACTGGTGCGCGGCCCCGGCGTGCCCGACCGCATCCTGGCGTTGGATACCCTCAACATCAACGCGATCGCATTGCTGATCCTGGACGGCATGTACCTGAAATCGGAAATCTACTTCGAGGCCGCACTGGTGATCGCGATGCTGGGCTTCGTCGGCACGGTGGTGCTGAGCAAGTACGTGCTGCGCAGGGATATCGTCGAATGAACTCCTTCATTGAAGCCCTGCTCGCGGTGCTGCTGCTGGTGTCCTGTTTCTTCACCCTGGTCGGATCGCTGGGGCTGGTGAAACTGTCCGAATTCTTCCGTCGCCTGCACGGCCCGACCAAGTCCACCACGATGGGCGTGGGCTGCGTGCTGATCGTCTCGATCTTCTATCACGCCATGATCGGCAACAGCTTCCACCCGCGCGAGCTGCTGATCAGCGTGTTCCTGTTCATCACCGCCCCCATCAGCGCCCACATGATGGCCAAGGCCGCGCTCTCGCTGCGCCTGAAAAAACGCCCGCAGTGTCCCGCCGACGAAACCCCGGATCCGAGCGAGAGCGACCGCACGCAGAAGTCCGAGCCGATCTAGAAAATATTGCTTGGCATCACAACTTCACGCCCCAATACTGGGTCGGATGACCTGGGCTTGAGAGACGCGGATGCAGCACCACACCGACCTGATCGATATCGTCGCCATCGGCCTGGGTCTGGCGTTCGTGCTCGGTTTTCTGGCGAACAAGATCAAACTCTCGCCACTGGTCGGTTATCTGCTCGCCGGCGTCATCGTCGGCCCACATACGCCCGGCTTCGTCGGCGATGCGGACATCGCCACGCAACTGTCCGAAATCGGCGTGATGCTGCTGATGTTCGGCGTCGGCCTGCATTTTTCGCTGGACGACCTCATGGAGGTCAAGTGGATCGCCCTGCCCGGCGCCATCGTGCAGATCGGCGCGGCCACGGTGCTGGGTTGGGGGCTGGCCTGGATGCTGGGCTGGCCCACCATCGAGGGCGTGATGTTCGGCTTCTGCCTGGCCACTGCCAGCACCGTGGTGCTGTTGCGCGCGATGGAAGAGCGCCGCCTGCTCGATACTCAGCGCGGCCGCATCGCGGTGGGCTGGCTGATCGTGGAAGATCTGGCTTGCGTACTGGCACTGGTGTTGTTGCCGGCGCTGGCCGGCATGCTCAAAGACACCGGCGCGACCAGTGATCTGGCGCTGGTGGATGTCCTCAAGATCCTCGCCGGCACGCTGCTTCAGGTCGCCGCCTTCGTCGCCGTCATGCTGGTGGTCGGGAAGCGCGTTATCCCGTGGATGCTCGAACGCACCGCCGGCACCGGCTCGCGTGAACTGTTCACGCTTTCGATCCTGGCCATCGCGCTGGGGCTGGCATTCGGCTCGGCCAAACTGTTTGGCGTGTCGTTCGCACTGGGCGCGTTTTTCGCCGGCATGGTGCTCAACGGTTCCGAACTCAGCCACAAGGCCGCCAACGACTCCCTGCCGCTGCGGGATGCCTTCGCGGTGCTGTTCTTCGTTTCGGTCGGCATGCTGTTTGACCCAGGCATCCTGATCCAACACCCGCTGCATGTGCTGGCCACCACGTTCATCATCATCTTCGGCAAGTCCGTGGCGGCCTATGCCATCGTGCGCGCCTTCGGCCACCCCAACCGCACCGCGCTGACGATTTCGTGCAGCCTGGCGCAAATCGGCGAATTTGCCTTCATCCTCGCCGGCCTCGGGATCTCGCTCCAACTGCTGCCTGCCGAAGGCCGCGATCTGGTACTGGCCGGCGCACTGATTTCCATCATTGCCAATCCACTCATCTTCGCGGGCCTGGATCGCTGGGAAGCCCGGCAGGAAAACGAAGCCGAGCTGGCTGCCGCACCCACGCCTGAGCTGCCTCCCGGCCCCACGCTGGAACCGGGTCATCACGCCATTGTCGTGGGCTATGGCCGGGTCGGCTCACAACTGTCCCAGCTTCTACGGGATCGCGGCGTGACCGTGGTCGTGGTGGATACCAACATCGAGCTGGTACAACGCGCCCATTTCGCCGGCATTCCCGCCATCCGGGGCAATGCTGCGGCCGAGCGCGTGCTCGCCGAAGCCCACCCTGAAAGCGCACAGATCGCCATCATCGCCATCCCGCAGGCACTGGAGGCCGGCGAAGTCGCAGCACGTCTGCGTGCCGCCAACCCCGTGCTCACCATCTTCGCGCGTGCGCACAGCGATGCCGAAGTCAAACACCTGATCGAGCACGGCGCCGATGGCGCGGTGATGGCGGAACGCGAACTGGCCTACAGCATGGCCGAAATGGCAATGGCAACACCGGCCTATCGCAGCGGCTCGCTATCCAACCCCATTCCACCCTCGCTGCCGCAAAGCGCCTGAACCTTCCGCGCAAGCTATGGTCTACTTGAGCCTTCAGGCCACATCACCACTTTTGAACGGAGATTCCCGATGTTTCACCGCCTTGCCTCTCTTTTCCTCATCGCCGCTACGGCGTTTTCCGGTGTGGCACTCGCCCAGCCTGCCGCACCGATCGAAGGCCAGGATTACGCCGTGATCGATCCTCCGGTGGCCACCCTGAGCGGCGACCGGATCGAAGTGGCAGAAGTTTTCGGCTATTCCTGTGTCCACTGCGCCCATTTCGCCCCGATCATTTCCGTGTGGAAGAAGAGTCAGCCTGCCGACGTGCGGGTCGAATATGTGCCGGCGGTATTCGGTGGCATCTGGGAAATCTATGCGCGCGTCTACTACACCGCCGAATCACTCGGCGTGCTCGACCTGACCCACGATCAACTGTTCGAAGCCCTGCATACTGAGCGTCGCCCGATCAACAAGATCGAAGACATCGCCGATTTTTACGCCGAACATGGCGTGGACAAAGACAACTTCCTCGCCACGCTCAACAGCTTTCCGGTCAATGCCCAGATCGAAACCGCACGCAAGCGCGCGATGGGCTGGGGCGTGGACGCCACGCCCACGATGATCGTGGCCGGCAAGTACAAGGTGCAGGCGCCACGCGAAGGCGGCTTCAAGCGCATGCTGGAAATCGTCGACGCCCTCGTGGCGAAGGAACGCGCTGCACAGAACCCCAGCAAGAAATAAGACACACCTTGCCTGCGCGCAGGGATGACCCCATCTGCCCTTCATGCGAAAGCACGATACACACACTGCAAGCGATGCCGCCGTGTCTGATGCGACACGGCGGCTGAGCCTCCTGAGTGCCAACATTCAGGCCGGCCATGCCACCAACAGCTACCGCGACTACGTGACCGGCTCGTGGAACCACGTACTGCCCAGTGGCCGCAAGCGCGGCAATCTGGATGCACTGGCGCAGAGAGTTTCCAGCTTCGATATCGTCGGCCTTCAGGAAGCCGATGCCGGCTCGCTGCGCTCGGGCTTCGTCAATCAAACCCACTACCTCGCCGAACGCGCCGGCTTTCCTTACTGGAGCCACCAGCCCAACCGCCGCCTCGCCGGCATCGCCGCCAGCGCCAATGGCCTGCTCAGCCGCGACGAACCGGATGAAGTGGTCGATTACGCCCTGCCCAGCCGGATCCCGGGCCGCGGCGCGTTGCTGGTGCGTTATGGTGATGGTGCCGATTCGCTGACCTTGGCCATTGCCCATCTTTCGCTCTCGCCCAAGGCGCGCAGTGCGCAACTGGCCTTTCTCGGCGAATTGCTCTCCGGCCCCGGCCACAAGGTGCTGATGGGCGATTTCAACTGCGAATCCGATTCCTGCGAGATGGATGCGCTCTATCGCAGTACCCCGCTGCAACCCCCCGAACAACGCATCCTCTCGTTCCCGAGCTGGCAACCAAGCCGCGCCATCGACCACATCCTGGTTTCCAGCGGCGTGAATGTGGAACGGCGCTGGACGTTGCCCGATCTTTCTTCCGACCACCTCGCCGTCGCCGCCCAAATCGCCTTTCCCGACAGCCTCGGAAAATCCCGCTGAAATTGCGCACCAGCCCTGCGCTGCGTCGTCGTACAAGCGCGGGATACACTGTGCCCATGCGTCGAAACCTCCCCTCCCTGCTCCGGAAATTCGCGCGACTGACGGCCCTCGTCATCGCTGCATCCAGCCTGCCCGCCCTCACCTTCGCGGCCAATCTCGAAACACGGCGCGCCGATTTCGAGCGCGCCCTCGAGGCCGCCGAAAAGCGCCCGCTGGCCGAATTCGCCAGCATCGCGCGCGCGCATGCCGATCATCCGCTGGCGCCATATCTGGAATACGTCGCGCTGCGACGCCAACTCGACCACCTCGACGCCGGCAGCATCGCCGCGTTCATCGAGCGCCATGCCGACGTGCCCCTCGCCACCACATTGCGCGGCGAGGCGCTGCGGGCCTTGGCCAAACGTCAGGATTGGGCCGGCTTCCGCCTGCTGTACAACGGCAGCAACGACGCGGCACTGCGTTGCGCTGACCTGCTCTCGCGCCAAACCGCGCCACCTGACGCCGCATGGTTCGATGCCGCCCTGGCACTCTGGCTCAACGGCGGCTCGCAACCTGCGCAATGCGACGCCGTGTTCGAAGCCCTGCGCAGCACCGGGAAACTCACCACCGCACGCCACCTCGAGCGCATCGAGCTCGCCGCCACCGAACACAACCTCGGTCTGATCCGCTACCTCGCCCGCAACCTTCCCGCGACGCAAGCCGCGCTGGCACAAAGTTATGCCACATATCTGGAAGCGCCTACCCAGCGCCCCACCGCCAGTTGGCCCGTCGATGCGCGTCATCGCCGCATCGCCTCGCTCGGCATCATGCGCATCGCCCGGAGTGATCCGGGCGCGGCTGAGGCCCTGCTCGCCTCGCTGCAAGACCGCTTCGGCTTCGATGCCGCATTGCGGGGTGAAATACTCAACCAGATCGCACTGTGGAGCGCGGCTTCATACCTGCCCGAAAGCCCGCAACGCTTCGCCATCGTGCCGGACGAAGCCTGGGATGCACGCCTGCATGAGTGGCATGTGCGCGAAGCCCTTGCACGTCGCGACGACAGTGCCGCACTGACCGCCATCGCGAAGATGCCCGCCGAAGAACGCGCCGATCCGCGCTGGCGCTATTTCCAAGCACGCCTGCGCGAACGCGCCGACGACCCCAAGGCACGCGAACTTTTCACGGCATTGGCCAGCGAGCCGACCTATTTCGGCTTCCTCGCCGCCGACCGCATCGCCGCTCCCTACACGCTCTGCCCGCTGGAGGCCGACAGCGCCGCCGCGAAACGTCGCGTGCAGGCCAACCCCGGCTTCATTCGCGCGATGGAGTTGTACGCCATCGGTCGCATCTCGTGGGCGCGGCGCGAATGGGAGGCATTGCGCAGCACCTTGCCCGATGACGAACGCCGCGCCGCCGTTGCGCTGGCCGATGCCGCCGGCTGGCACGAGCGCGGTGCCTTCACTCTCAACGCCGGCGAGGACCTGCGCCACTACACCTTGCGCTTCCCCTTGCCACACCAGCGCCAGATCCTGCGTGATGCGAAGAAGTACCAGCTCGATCCCGCCTGGGTCGCGGCCCTGATCCGTGCCGAAAGCGCCTGGGCCCCGGATGCGCGCTCGCATGCCAACGCCCGCGGCCTGATGCAACTGCTGCCGGCCACCGCACGCATGGAGGCAAAGAAGCGCGGCATGCGTTATCCCGGCGATGCAGGCGTGTTCGATGCCCGCGACAACCTCGCCCTCGGCATCGCGCATCTGGCCTCGATGCTTGAAAAACACGGTGGCCAACCCTTCCTCGCCACCGCCGCCTACAACGCCGGGCCAACGCCCGTCGCACGTTGGCTGGCCCAGCGCCCGCCACAGGACATCGACTTGTGGATCGAAACCATCCCCTACCGCGAAACCCGCGAATACGTGGCCCGCATCCTCGCTTTCGCCACGATCTATGACTGGCGCATGCACGGCAAGGCAATTCCCGTCACCGCAAGAGCGCTGGGCCACAGCACCCGCGCCGAAGCGTGGCGCGAGTTTTCATGCCCTGTCACGGCCAAGGAAAAAACCCCATGAGCGCGCCCCGCATCGTCGTCTTCGGCGGCACCGGCTTTGTCGGCAACCGCCTCGTGCCGCGATTGGTGCGGGAAGGCTTCGAAGTAACCGTTCCCAGCCGCAACCGCAACCACCAGCGCGATCTTTTCGTGCTGCCGCAGGTGCAGGTCGTCAATGCGGATCCGTATTCCCCGGACGATCTGCAACGCGTGCTCGATGGCGCGCATGCCGCGATCAATCTGGTCGGCATCCTCAACGAGCGTGGCCGCGACGGCACCGGCTTCCGTCGCGCCCACGTGGAGCTGAGCGAGAAAATCATCGCCGCCTGCCATGTCACCGGCACACACCGCCTGTTGCAGATGAGCGCCCTCAATGCCGGCCGTGGCTCGAGCCATTACCTGCGCACGCGCGGCGAAGCGGAAGCGCGCGTGATGGCCTCCGGGCTGGATTGGACGATCTTCCAGCCCTCGGTGATCTTCGGCCCCGGCGATGGCCTGTTCGAGCGCTTCGCCCGCCTGCTGAAACTGGCCCCGGCACTGCCGCTGGCACGCGCACATGCCAAGTTCGCGCCGGTGTATGTGGGTGACGTCGTCGAAGCATTCATGCGCGCCCTCGAAAACCCGGCCAGCGTCGCCCAGACCTATGAGCTCTACGGCCCGCAGGTGATGACGCTGGCCGATATCGTGCGCTACACCGCACGTCATCTCCGCTTGCGCCGCACCGTGTTGCCGCTGCCCGATGCACTGGCACGCGTGCAAGCGGCGATCTTCGATTTCGTGCCCGGGAAACCGTTCTCCACCGACAACTACCTTTCGCTGAAAAT
The DNA here is from genome assembly GCA_023438325.1 of Pseudomonadota bacterium. Lineage (GTDB taxonomy): Bacteria > Pseudomonadota > Gammaproteobacteria > Xanthomonadales > Xanthomonadaceae > Denitratimonas. The sequence continues at coordinate 13,835 of JAEXRB010000259.1, forward strand.
CGACTCGGTCGGCGGCATCGACGGGCTGCACCGACTCGGCATTAGCCCGTCCGGCATCGATGGCATCGTCCCGGCACAGCTCGCCTTGCGGCCGCGTCAGCGCCGTTACAACACCTACCGCAGCACGCGACCGCAATGAAGACGTATCTGGTCGGCGGCGCAGTGCGTGATGCCCTGCTCGGGCGGCCTTGCGGCGATCGCGATTTCGTCGTCGTCGGTGCCACGCCCGAGCAGATGACGGCGCAAGGCTTCCGTCCGGTCGGGCGCGATTTCCCGGTGTTCCTGCATCCTCGCAGCCACGAGGAATATGCGCTGGCGCGCTGCGAGCGCAAGGCCGGGCGCGGCTATCGCGGCTTCATCGTATTGGCCACGCCGGACATCACGCTGGAGCAGGATCTGGCCCGCCGCGACTTCACCATCAACGCTATCACGCAGGATGACGATGGCAGCCTCGTGGATCCGTTCAACGGCGTCGCCGACCTGCAATCGCGCGTGCTGCGGCATGTCTCGGATGCCTTCGTGGAAGATCCCGTCCGCATCCTGCGCGCGGCGCGCTTCATGGCGCGCTGGCAACCTCTCGGGTTTTCCATCGCGCCTGAAACCATGGCACTGATGCGCCGGATGGTGGCCGAGGGCGAAGTCGATCACCTCGTGCCAGAGCGCGTGTTCCAGGAGCTGTCGCGCGCGCTGACCGAAGCTGCGCCCTCCGCCTTCCTGCGCACCTTGCGTGCCTGTGGCGCCTTGGCGCGCGTACTGCCGGAAGTGGACGCGCTTTACGGTATTCCACAACGTGTCCAATACCACCCGGAAATCGACAGCGGCGTACACGTGGAACTGGCGCTGGATGTCGCCGCGCAGCTCGCCCGCGGAGATGCGTCCATCGGCTTCTGCGTGCTCACCCATGACCTCGGAAAGGCCCTCACGCCGGCGCGCGAACTGCCCGCGCACCGCCAGCACGAACATGCCGGCCTGGTACCGCTGAACGCCCTGTGCGAGCGGCTGAAAGTGCCTTCCGAATGGGCCGCGCAAGCCACCATCGGCTGCCGCGAACACCTTAATGTGCATCGCATCGATGAGCTCAAGCCAGCGACGCTGCACGACCTTTTCACCCGTTGCGATGGCTTCCGCAAACCCAAACGCATCGCCGCACTCGGCATGATCTGCGAGGCCGACAAGCGGGGTCGACTCGGCCAGTCCGATGCACCCTATCCACAACGCGAACGCCTTTTGGCGCAGCATGCCACCGCATTGGCCATCAAACCCCGCGACCTTGACCTTGCCGGGCTGACGGGCGAACAAATCGGTGACGAAGTACGCCGCGCCCGCATCGCAGCCATGGCCCAGACAACGCCTCCGTGAGCGCCAACGGTGCCGCCGTCAGCGCGGCATCGCAAACCTCATCGCATTCCTGCGCTTGCACGCGGCAAAGGCAACCCGCTCTCGAATCCGTCGAGGAACACGTCTCCGACAGGCAGCACCGTGGTGACATCGTGGAACAAACCCACCGCACGCGCCTCGGTGACGCCATCGACAACCGCTCCGTTCGCCAGCGCAAAACGCCACAGGCGCGTCGCCTCAGGCGCAGACGCCAGGCCCGTTCCCACGACGACCAGATCATTGGTCATCGGATCGATCACGCTGCTTCCAGCAAGTACGAAGCAGCAGCCGTCCACGCCGGCACCGCGAACCATCGCGTTCAGCGCAGCATCGAAGGCAATCAGGCGGCTGCGATTGTCAGCACGCGAATAAGCCACCCCGTACAGCGATCCGTTGCCCGCCACGGCCAGTTCCTGCACGGCCAGATCGGCATCCAGCAAGGCTGACGTCGCCGTGACCGTCGTACCGATGACAAAGCGGAAAATGCGATCCTGAATTTCGCCATCTTGCCTACCCACAAGGAACAGGCTGTCGTCGCTGGCGCGGAACGCCGAAACACCTGCACGAAACACGCAACAATCCACCTGCGGCATGCCCAGATCGGTGAGTGCGCCGCCCTGAAACCCGATCAGCGTGAGCGCATCGTCGGCACTGCGCCGCCCCACGCCCACCAGGCGTGGCATGCCGCTGCCGTCCCACTCCAAGTGGGTGACTCGAACATGATCCGGCAGGTTGGCGCTCTCCAACCCGCTCAATCCACCGTATGTGAGGGCATGCAGTCTTTGCGCGCCGCCTTGTCGGGTCACAAAGAAAACCCGATCACCTGCCGCATCGGCCGTTACGCTGCCGGCCTGCACGCCCTGTACGCCATCCGTGGCAAGCGATGCAGCCGATGCCGTGCTGGCGTCATAAACCCGCAGGCGCGAGGTCGCCTCATCGTGCGAGAGCGACAACACACCCGCGTGCGCCACCGACCACATGGCCAGCACATTCACCAGCAAGGCAAGGAATGAATGCTTCATGGCAGGCCTCAGCGCGTCAATCGCGCTTCGAGTTCGGCCAAGCGCCGCTCCAGTGCGTCGATGCGCTGGTCGCGCTCATCCAGCTCTTCCTGCAACGCTTTGGCCGCGGCCAATGCCACGCCGGCGAGGTCGGATGGCGCGATTCTGTCGTCGCTCGCACCCAGCCCGAACACGGCGTGGAAGTCCTCCGCCACGGGGCCGGCATGGCGACTGTCGCTGTCAAGATAGCTCCACGTATTCAGCGGCAGAACGCGCAAACGCGCCAGCAACCATTCGCCATCGATATCCTCGAACGCGTGCTTTGCCTTCCGGCTTGAAAGCTGCGAGATCGTGCCACGCGCCAGCACATTGCCATCGCTGTCGATCTCGAAGCGCGTTCTTGCCTCCCCCTGCGGATAAGCGGGATTGGAAACCCTGAACATCGACACCGCTGGATCGGCCAGACTGTTGGCGCGACTCACATCGAGACGACTTGCAGGCGAACTCGTACCCACACCCACGGCACCGCTGCCGGAAATGTCCAGACTCGATGTCGGCGCACCCGGCCGGATGCGGAATGGCAGTTGCGAATCATTGGTCACATCACGCACGAAGAAATTGGCCTCGTTGCCGGCGATGTCCCAAGTTTGGGCAACGAACCCACTGGCATTGGTCTGATCTAGACGGATGGCCGGCGTATCGCTCGTTTGCAGGTGCATGTCCAGCGCCGGCGTGGCAGTACGAAACCCGACATTCCCATCCGAGCCAACGAACAATGCATCGGCCGGCGCACCTGCCATCACCTTGAACGGAACTCTTGCCGCCGTGGCATCCTCGATCGCGAAGTAGGAAGCACCTCCGCTGGCGGAGTCGTTGGCGACCAGAATCCAGTCGTTGGCAGGGAATCCGGCCCCCGCAGAAGTATCGTCAAAGAATATCCGCGCGTTATTGTGCTTGAGCAACAACGTCTTGAAACCCAGGTCTTCACCATCGAGGCAATCAGTGCCTATGCAAACATTGCCCCGAACGATCAAGTCGTCTGCAACGACCTGATCGCGCGTGCCCCCGCCGTCTCGGTCGCCGGTGGTGCCCGCGTCACCCGGTGTCGACGTCCGCTCCGCTGCAATCACCGGAACTGCCACTGCGCGTGTCCGCGCATCGCGCCCATCGGCATCTTCCTTTTGCGCCGGTGCCGCCATGCTGCCCCACGACAGCACTGCAATAACGGCGGAAACCGCGCCCGAAACAATCCCTGCCCTGCTCATTGTCTTTCGCTCCCCCCAAGTCGTCCGACCCCAATCGTCTCTGCGATTGGATACTCCAATCGCGGGGAGCGCACAAGTACGCTCTGCATGCCGGAGCCACTGGCCCGGCTGTCAGAAATCAGCCGGTCTGCACCGCGTGAGCATGCTCGCGCGTGGCTTTGAAGGTCACCGCCGGAGCACGCTCCTGCGCCAGTTGCAGATTGACGCGCGTGGGGGCCAGGTAGACAAGCTGTCCGGCGGCATCCAGGGCCAGATTCATCGCGTTCTTCTCGCGGAACTCTTCCAGCTTCTTCTCATCGCTGCAGTAAACCCAACGCGTGGTGGCCACCGAAACCGGCTCGAAGCTGGCCTCCACGCCATATTCGTCCTTCAACCGATACGCCACTACATCGAACTGGAGCGTACCGACCGCGCCCAGAATCAGATCATTGCTCATCAGCGGACGGAAGAACTGGGTCGCGCCTTCTTCCGAAAGTTGCGCCAGGCCCTTGTGCAATTGCTTGAGCTTGAGCGGGTCGCGCAGTCGCGCGCGGCGGAACAGTTCCGGTGCGAAGTTCGGGATGCCGGTGAAGGTCAGCGCTTCGCCTTCGCTGAAGCTGTCGCCAATGGAAATGGTGCCGTGGTTGTGGATGCCGATCACGTCACCTGGATACGCCTCGGCGGCGATTTCGCGATCCGAGGCCATGAAGGTGAGCGCATTGGCCAGCTTCATTTCCTTGCCACTGCGCACGTGGAATGCCTTCATGCCGGCGGTGAACTTGCCCGAGCATACCCGCATGAACGCGACGCGATCGCGGTGCTGCGGGTCCATGTTGGCCTGGATCTTGAACACGAAGCCGCTGAGTTTTTCCTCGTTCGGCGCCACCTCGCGCGTGGTGGTGGCACGCGGCTGCGGCGCAGGCGCATGTTCCACGAAGAAATCCAGCAGCGGCTGCACGCCGAAGTTGTTGACACCCGAACCGAAGAACACCGGCGTCTGCTTTCCGGTCAGATAGGCTTCCTTGTCGAACGGATTGCTGGCCCCTTGCACCAGCTCCAGTTCGTCACGCAGATCGGCCAGCATTTTTTCACCGACTTTTTCGACCAGCCCGGGCGCATCGATGGAAGCGAAGATGGTGGAGTCCTGACGAGTGAAGTTGCGCCCCGGTTCGTACAAATGCACCTCGCCGGTCAGAAGGTGCACCACGCCCTTGAGGCGCTGCCCCATGCCGATGGGCCAGGTCACCGGCGCGCACTGGATGCCGAGCACGGTTTCCACTTCATCCAGCAGTTCGATCGGCTCCCTGCCCTCGCGGTCGAGCTTGTTGATGAAGGTCATGATCGGGGTGTCGCGCAGGCGGCACACCTCCATCAACTTGATGGTGCGCTCTTCCACGCCCTTGGCCACGTCGATCACCATCAGCGCCGAGTCCACCGCGGTGAGCACGCGATAGGTGTCCTCGCCGAAATCGGCGTGGCCGGGGGTATCGAGCAGGTTGATGACCTTGCCTTCGTAGGGAAACTGCATCACCGAACTGGTGACGGAGATGCCGCGCTCCTTTTCCAGCGCCATCCAGTCCGAGGTTGCGTGACGAGCGGCCTTGCGCCCCTTCACCGAGCCCGCCATCTGGATCGCGCCTCCGAACAGCAGCAGCTTTTCCGTCAACGTGGTCTTGCCCGCGTCGGGATGGGAAATGATGGCGAAAGTACGGCGACGGCGCGCCTGCATGGAAACATCGGACATGGGAAATGACGCCCGACGGGGCGTCTGCCGGATAAAGGAAGGGCGGCGATTATAGCCGCCGCCTCTTCCGGGCGCCGGGAATCAACGCCCCGGCATCGCCAATGCATCCGTCTTGTAAATCGCCACGTGCGGCACACCGTCGACGCCGATCCAGCCGCGGTACATGCCGCCGGTATTGAACGGAAAGGCGATGCTGCCGTCCGCGCCCAGCGCAATGGCACCGCCATCGCCGCCGGCTTTCGGGATGTCGCGGTTGATCACCGCCTCGGCCGCTCTGGGGATTGAGTGACCCGACAGGCGCACCCTTGCGCAGATTTCGTGCGCGGCAGCGGCGCGGATGTAGAACTCGCCCCAGCCTGTGCCGGAAACGGCGCAGCGTGCATCGGCCCAGGTGCCGGCACCGATGATGGGCGAATCGCCGACGCGGCCATACCGCTTGTTGGTCATGCCGCCGGTCGAGGTGCCCGCGGCGAGCCGCCCTTCAGCGTCCAATGCCAGCGCCCCGACGGTACCGAAATACGCCTTGCCCGGCAGTTCCATCGGCAGATTCGATGCCTGCGAATTTTTCTCTTCTTCCAGTGCCTTCTGCAACGCACGCCAGCGCTTCTCGGTGCGGAAATAGGAAGGATCGACCAAGGCGATACCGCGTTCTTTGGCGAACATCTCGGCGCCTTCACCCACCATCATCACGTGCCGGGAGTGATCCATGATCGCGCGTGCCAGCGTGATCGGATTCTTCACCGTGTGCAGGCCCGCCGCCGCGCCGGCCTTGCCGCTGGCGCCATCCATGAGCGAGGTATCCAGCTCGTTGCGGCCATCATGGGTGAACACCGCACCGTGGGCGGCGTTGAACTGCGGCGCATCTTCCAGTACGACGATGCTGGCCGTCACGGCATCGACCGACGAACCGCCCGCCTTGAGCGCGGCATGGCCGGCGCGCAGGGCCGCTTCCAGCGCCTTGCGTGCTGCGCTTTCCTCTTCCGGCGCAAGGTCACCCGGTTCGACACCGGCACCCCCGTGGATGACCAATAACGGCGCATCCAGCGCCACCAATACGCCGTCACGCACGGCGTATCTGCGTTGCGACATCGGCTTTTCGACGCGGCCATCAGGCAGATGCAGTACCGAATCGGCGCCGGCCACCACGGTATCCACGCGCTCCAGATTCATCGCCTCGTCTTCAACTTGCTTCCGGGCGAAGCCTCCTCGCACCACCGTCGCACCTGCGCCCGGAGCCGTGGCGTAAACGCGGCTGCTGCCGTTGCCCTCCACCGCCACGGCGGCATCTTCATCCACCCCCAGGCCAATCAGTGCCCGACCAGCCAGCACCTCGCTTTTGGCAACGAAAGCGATCAATCGGCCCAGCCGGCTGCGCTCGCTGAAATGGGTATCGGTGATGACACCCTTGAGCAATTCCAGATGCAGGAAACCGGTTTCGATGGTGTTGTCATCGCCGAGCGGATCGGCCAGCGCCCTCGGGCTGATCTGGCTGCCGCCATCCATCGCGCCGTAGAGGTATTCGCCCAGCATCGCCAGGCCGGCACTGGTGCCGCCCAAAGGTTTGCCGGCGCGAACGTGTGCATCCAGCGCTTCGGCCACCGGCGTGCCACGCCACCAGCGCACGTAGCGCGATTGATCGCCGCCGGCCAGGAAGATGCCGTCGGCACGCTTGAGCGCGGCCAGGATCTTCGCGTCGCCAGCCTGTTCACGATCCGTGAAGACGAAGGTTTCGACCGACTGGATGCCGCCGACTTCGTTGTAGAACTCCTCGCCGATCTCACCGGCCTGCGACGCGCGCAACACCACGATGTGGCCATTGCCGGCCTTGCCCATGAACCAGCGCAAGGCTTCGAAGTTGCGATCACCGCCGCCCATCAGCAGCAGCCCCGGCTGCACTTTGCCGGGCGTCGTTGCGCTGGTATCACCCAGCAGATAGTGGCCAACATCGGCAGCCAGCGCATTGGCCGCCAGCAACAAACCCATGGTGGCGGCAAGCAGTTTCGACCAGCCGGTGCATCGCGTCATCGTGATTCCTCATCTTTTTGCAAGACATGAACATGTCAGCCCACGCTATCAGACGAACGGACGTGTGGTTTCCCCCGTCGCCGATGGCTTAATGTGCGGCATGCATTCGACGCTGGACATCTGGTTCATCGAAGAAATCCTTGCCCACGAGGAGGCCTTGCTGCGCTATCTGCAGCGCCACTGGCCGTGGAAGGAGGAACTCATCGATCTGCGTCAGGAGTTGTACGCGCGTGTCTACGAGGCCGCCGTCAAGGCGCTGCCGGCGCAGCCCAAGGCGTTCCTGTTCGCCAGCGCACGCCATCTGATGACCGATCGAATCCGGCGCAGCCGGGTGGTGTCGATCGAGCCGATGGGTGATTTCGAGCCTTCGCACGTCTTGGTGGATGACGTATCACCGGAGCGCTGGTGCGGTGGGCGGCAAGCGCTGCGGCGACTGTCCGATGCCTTCGATCGCTTGCCCGACCGCTGCCGCGAGGTGGTCTGGCTGCGCCGAGTGGAGGAACTCTCGCAGAAGGAAGTGGCCTTGCGCCTTGGCATCAGCGAAAAAACCGTGGAAAAACACATCGCCAAGGGCATGCGTCTGCTCGCCGACGCCATGTCATGCAGTGCTGAACGGGCGCCTGTGCGTGCCGCCACCGATGACAGGAGCGGAAATGGACGACGCCAGATCGACTGAACTTTCCGACCGACACCGCGACATCGAACAGATCGCGGCTGCATGGCTGGCGCGACGCGATGGCGGCATCTGGGGGCGCGACGACGACGAAGCCCTCACGCGCTGGATGGATGCCGATTTTGCCCATCGCGTGGCGTTCCTGCGCTTGCAGGCCTGCTGGCAGGAAAGCGGGCGCTTGCAGGCCTTGGGAGCGGGCTGGCGCAGCGACGGCCCGCCGCCACGTGGTTACTGGCGCGCTTCGCCGGAAACCCGCCGCGACCAGCTTTTGCAGGCGCTGTCCGGGAAGAAATTTCATTCCGCCACCGGACGACGCGCCGGCGCCGGCGCCCGCATCGCCATTGCCGGAATGGCGGCGCTCTGCATGCTGGCCGCAGGCTGGGGCTGGCGCACGTATTCGCGCGTCGATATCGCGTCCTATCTGGCTGCACCGGGCGAAGTCAGCGAGGTCACGCTCGCGGATGGTTCCCACGCCATGCTGGCCAGTGGCAGCAGCATCGACACGCGGTTCTCGCACCGCTGGCGGCGCGTGGCGCTGGAGCGCGGCGAAGCCATCTTCGATGTCGCCAAGGATGCCTCGCGCCCTTTCGTGGTGGCGGCCAAGGGTCGCCATGTGGTGGCTGTCGGTACCCGTTTCTCGGTGCGGCATGACGATCACGCCCTGCGGGTCGTGGTGACCGAAGGCATGGTGCGGCTGGAAACACCCGCCGGTGCCGGCGATCCACAACCGGTGACGGTGCTGCCCGCCGGCAGCGTCGCCGTGGTACAGGACAACCGCCTGATGCTGCGTACCGTGGCGCTGGACGATGCCGAGCGCCTGCTCGAGTGGCGCAATGGCCTGCTGGAGTTCCGCGATGCCACGCTGGCGCAAGCCGCTGCCGAGTTCAACCGCCACAACGTGCGGCAATTGGTGATCGCCGATGCCAGCGCAGGCGCACTCCCGATCAGCGGCACCTTCCGCTGGGACAACGAGGAGGGTTTCGTGCGGCTGCTCGAAGCCGGCTTCCCGGTGCGCGCGGAAATCGGCGAGCAGCAGATCGTCCTGCACAGCCATTGAGGCCGCACGCACGCCACGGAGGGATTTTCCGTGATCGTTCGTCGTGATGTGCAACAGTGCCGCTTCGAGCACCTTTGGGGAAACCGATACACCATGGAAACGTCACGCCCGCTGCGCCTCCTGCTGCTGTCCCTGGCCTGCTCCGCCGCCCTGGCGGCGCAGGCGCAAACCCCGGCCCGCATCGACATTCCGGCCGGCGATCTCGCCGCCGCACTGGATGCCTATGTCCGCCAGACCGGCGCTCAACTGGTCTACCGCACCGATCAAGTCAAGGGCGCGCGCAGCCACGGCGCACAAGGCGAGGCCACCTCGCCGCAAACACTCGATACCCTGCTCGAAGGCAGCGGCTTCCAGGCCCGGCGCGATACCTCGGGCGCAGTGATGATCGTGCCGCAGGCCGCCGCGCCCGCGCCGACCACACGCGCCACGCCAACGGCAAGCAAGAGCAGCGAAGACGACACCCCGGTCATCGACCTCCAGACCGTGCAAGTGACCGGCTCACGCATTCCGCGCGCGCAGATCGAAGGCCCGGCACCGATCACCGTGCTCAGCGCCGCCCAGATCCAGGCATCGGGCTTCACCTCGGTGCCGGAAGTGCTTTCCTCGCTCAGCCAGAACAGCGGCACCGTGCAAGGCCAGCAGAACACCACCAGCGCGCAATCCACACCCGGCGCACAGGCCGTCGATTTGCGCGGCCTCGGCCCCAATCACACCCTGGTGCTGATCAACGGCCGCCGCATTGCCGACTTCCCGCTGCCGCTCAATGGCCGCAGCAATTTCACCGACATCGGCAACATCCCGCTCGGCATGATCGATCGAGTCGAAGTGCTCACCGGCAGCGCCTCGGCCGTGTACGGCTCCGATGCGATGGCCGGCGTGATCAACTTCATCCTCAAGAAATCGCTCGACGGCACGATCATCGACTATCGCTACGGCGATACCGAAGCAGGCGGTGGTGAATCCCATCGCCTGACCGTGACCACCGGCTTCGAGCGCGGCGACTTCAGCGGCATCGTCGGCGTGGAACTGCTCGACAAGCGTCCGCTCTGGGGTTTCGAGCGCGACATCCAGGATTCCACCCTCGACGCGCCCACCAGCCGGCGCCGCCTGCCGCGCCTGACCGCGCAGATCCTCAACTGGGAAGACGACACCAACATTGCACCCGCCGATGATTGCGCCGCCATGTCCGGCCTCAACGAAGGCACCACCGGGCTGCATCTGGATCGCTTCGGCGAGCCCTACTGCGGCGGCGAGCGCGCCATCGCCTATCGCACCATCACCAACGAGCGCAAAGGCGGCAACGTCTACGGTGCGTTCGAATACCGCATTTCCGACGCGCTGGCGTGGTTCGCCGACGCGCAGCTGGGTCGCCAGACCGTTCGCCTGCTGACCGGCACCAACGGCAACGACGTGGCCAGCGATCACATGGGCTGGGAGTTCCATGATCCCGCCTCGCGCAACAACTACCGCGACAAGGTGTTCTACAACGCCAACACCGACCAGCGCGAAATCTGGTCGCGCCAGTTCACGCCCGAAGAAATGGGCGGTCTGCGCAACCGCATGAACAGCACCACCCAGAAAACCGCCGCGATCACCACCGGCCTCAAGGGCTATCTGGGCGAAGACTGGAACTGGGAGGCGGCCTACAACCACTCGCAGTACCGCGCCGAGGTGGAGATGCCGCGCATCAAGGCCGATGCCGCCAACCGCCTGTTCCTGGGCGAATTGCTCGGCTACACCAGCAGCGGCTATGCGATCTACGCACCCGATCCCGAGCGCCTTTACACCCCGCTGACACCCGCCGAGTTCGCCTCCATCGCCGTGATGTCCACGTTCCGCCCCAAGGCCAGCAACAACAATCTGAGTTTCACTGTCGATACCGGATCGCTGTTCTCGATGCCGGCCGGTGATGCCGGTTTCGCCGGCGCGGTCGAATACGGCGAGCAGTCCTATCGCATCAATCCCGACCCGCTGGCGCTGACCGAAGATGCCTACTTCGGACCGCGCTACGGCGATGGCAGCGGCGACCGCGACCGCTGGAGCGCAGCAGGCGAGCTGCGCTTGCCGCTGGCTTCCAGCTTGCAGGCCAGCGTCGCAGGTCGCTATGACCGCTACAGCTACGGCAATGCCGATCCGGGCAAGTTCACCTACAGTCTCGGTCTGGAATGGCGCCCGCACGACACGCTGCTGCTGCGCAGCTCCTACGGCACCGGCTTTCGCGCGCCCGACATGCACTACCTGTTCGCCGGCAACGATTACTACCGCACCCGCTACGCCACCGATTACTACGACTGCCGCACCGCCGAGCCGGGCGCCACCGATGCCTACTGCTACGACGACGGCGGCTACGACGTGAGTACCTTCGACGTCTACAGCGGCAATCTCGGCCTGGACGTGGAAACCAGCACCTCGTTCTCCGCCGGCCTTGTCTGGTCGCCGCTGGATGGCCTCGATCTGGCAATGGATTACTACAAGATCCGCGTCAAGGATCAGGTCCAGACACAGGATCGCGAACGCCTGCGTCGCGACGAAGCCAGTTGCCGCCTCGGCGTCACCGATGAAGGCACGCCGGTGGACATCAACTCGGCCACCTGTCAGGACGCCATCGCCCGCGTCATCCGTGATGAAGATGGCGCCATCACCAGCGTCCACTTCAGCCCGATCAACATCGCCAACGAAGAAACCTCGGGCATCGACGTTTCAGCCAATTACCGCATGGAAACCGACAGCGCCGGCGACTTCCGTTTCACCGGCAGCTACACCTGGGTGCATCGCCACACCAGCCAGCAATATCCCGGCGATCCGGAACAGGACATGCTGCACTACGAAACCTACAGCCCCGCCCTGCCACGCCGCAAAGGCAATCTCGGGGTGAACTGGAACAAGGGCATGTGGGGCGCCAGCCTGTTCGGCAGCTATCTGGGCCGCGTGCCCAACTATGCCGACGACGCCTGGATGCCGGCCACCTGGCGCTTCAACGCCGGCGCGCGCTACGACATCAACGATCACCTGCGCGTATCGCTGTCGATCAACAACCTGTTCGACAAGATGCCGCCGGAAGATGCCACTTGGGCGAACTATCCTTACTACGACACCGCCTGGTTCGACAGCGTGGGGCGCAGCTACTTCGTGCAGCTCACCTGGAAACTCGGCGGCGAGCCGCTCTGAGCCACGCTGCGGCTTCCCGGCACGAAAAAGCCCCGGAAATACCGGGGCTTTTTGTTTTCCCGCATCAGGACAGGCGCAATGGGCCATCGCGATGCCGCATCATCTGGCCTACTGCACCACGATCGCCTGCTCCGCCAACACGCTGGAGGATTCACCGTTCCAGTAGCGCAAGCGATACTGGCCCGGCACGTCCGGTGCCTTCAGCGTGACTTCGTTCTGCCCGAAGCCGCGATCCTGATTCAGGCGTTGACGGCGCAATACATCGGTTCCCGCCGAATCGACGATCTGCACGTCGTCGCGCACCGCACCCGGCCCTTGCCAGCGCACGAGGACGGCGCTTCCGGCAGCAACCTGCGCCGGGGCAGCCAGCGCCACGGGAATCGCGACCACGGTGATGTCGCGCGTGGCCAGTGCGCGACGGTCGGTGCCGCTGTAGTAACGCAACTGGTATTGGCCGGGTACGGCGGGCGCGGTGAGCGTGACCTCGTGACGGTCGAAGCCACGATCCTGATTCAGGCGCTGACGCCGCAGTTGTTTGTTGTCTGCCGGATCAACGATCTCCACGTCGTCGCGCACCGCACCCGGCCCCTGCCAGCGCACGACAAAAGGCCGCGCCATGTCCACCTGTGACGGGGCATCGAGCGCCACCTGCATCGGCACGATCTCGATGTCGCGCTGCGCCAGCACGGCCTCGTTTTCTCCATTCCAGTAGCGCAGGAGGTAACGCCCCGGCTCGGCCGGCGCCAACAAGGTGACGGTGCGTGCATCGAAGCCCTTGTCCTGATTGAGCCGCTGGCGGCGCAGGATCGTGCCGCTGGCAGCGTCGAAGAGCTGCACGTCATCGCGCACCGCGCCGGGGCCGTTCCATTGGATCGTGATGGGCGTGCCGATGGGAGCCTGTGCGGGAGCCTCCAGCGCGGTTTCCGCGGGCACCAATTGGATCGGCACACGCGCCAGCACGCGGGCACGTTCACCGTGCCAGTAGCGCAGTTCGTACTGCCCCGGCTCGGCTGCCATCGTCAGGCTGACGCTGTGCGCACTGAAACCGCGATCCTGATTCAAGCGCTGGCGTCGAACCACGCGGCCCTCGCCGTTGGCCGCAGCGGGGTCGAACAACTGCACGTCATCGCGCAATCCGCCCGGCCCCTGCCACTGCATCGTGAGGACACTGGAGACGGCTGCACTCTGCGGCGCGACAAGACCGGCTTCAGGCAGCGGCGGCAGTGCCGGCTCTTCCACCATCGTCTGCGTCAGCGCGGCCCCCAGCGCCGCCATGTCGTCGGCCTGCAGGTAGCGGCCGCCGGTGTTCTCGGCCAGACAGGCCACTTGCCGGCCTTCTTCGGCACTGAGGCCGAAACCCACGACATGCGCGGTGAAATCCGTGCCGCTCATCGCCAGCTCTTCGCCCAGCGCGCACGGATCCGCATTGCAGGTTTCCACGCCATCGGTAATGAGGATCACGCGTGCGGCCTGCTCGGTATAGCGCAGCGCCTGCGCGGCCTGCCGCACCGATTCTGTCAGCGGCGTCATGCCGAGGAATTTCATCTCGGCCACCGCGCGGTTGATGGTCGCCGCGCTGCCAGGCGCAGGGGGCACGACCAATTCGATATCACCGCAATCCCCCTTGCGCCGGTGGCCGTAAGCCATCAGGCCGATGCTGCTGTCCGCAGGCATCGCAGCCAACGTCTGGGCCAGGGTATCGCGGGCGATTTCGAGTTTGGCGCGACCCTCGATCTGGCCCCACATCGAGCCGGAAGCATCCAGCACGATGAGCGTCTGCTCGGCGGCAGCCGCTCCCCCGGCGGTCATGGCCAAGATGGCTCCAAGGGCAATTCGCATCATGTCCAGTTCCTCTGATTGACGTGTGGTGCCAGCAGATACGGAACAGTGCCCGAAAAGACGCCACGCATTGCGTGCCTGTGCGCACTTCGTCCCGCAACGCTATGGCAGGATAGCGTTTCACGGACAGGGGCCACGATGCACGACGCCACACTCAAGCTCGACGACGATGCCCCCGCAGTGCGACTGCCCGAACGCATCGGCCCGTACCAGGTGCTCGGCCTACTCGGCGAAGGCGGCATGGGGCGGGTGTATCTGGCACGCGAAAGCCATCCGCCACGCGATGTCGCCCTGAAAGTGGTACGCGGGCTATCCGGCCATGCGCTGGCACGCTTCCGGCGCGAAATCGAGCTTCTGGCACAACTCGAACATCCTGGCATCGGTCGACTCTATGCTGCCGGTGAGGACGTCATCGGCGGCATTCCGATTCCCTGGCTCGCACTGGAACTGATCCGCGGCCAAGACCTGCGCAGCTGGGCAGAGCGGGAGCGTCCCGATCTCGCCGCTCGCCTGCGAATCCTTGTCGCCATCTGCCACGCGGTGCAGCACGCCCACGAACGCGGCGTGATCCATCGCGATCTCAAGCCCGGCAACATCCTCGTGGATGCCTCCGGCCAACCGAAAGTCGTGGACTTCGGCGTGGCCCGCCTGCGTGGCGACGATGACGGCATGACCCAGGCAGGCCAGGTCATCGGAACCCTGCCCTACATGAGCCCCGAACAACTCGCCGGGCGCACCGCCGAAGTAGACGCACGCAGCGATGTGTATGCGCTGGGCACCATCGCCTACGAGATCGTGAGCGGTCGGCTCCCGCATCCACGCCTGACCACCTCCACGCTGTTCGAGGCGCTGGACATCATGCGGCGCGAAGATCCGCCCCGCCTGCGCACGCTGACCCCGCAGGCACGTGGCGACCTCGACAAGGTAGTCATGAAGGCACTGGCAAGCGACCCGGCACAGCGCTATGCCAGTGCAGGCGCCTTCGCCGACGACCTGCAGCGCCTCATCGACCATCGCCCGGTGATGGCACGTGCACCGACACTGGCCTACCGCGCCAATCGCTTCGTGCGTCGCCATCGCGCGCTCACCGTGGCGGCGAGCATCGTGTTCCTGGCGCTCGTCGGCACCGCCGTCGTCAGCACGATGGCCGCACAACGCGCACGGGAAGCACAACTGGATGCCGAATCGCGGGCGCATGAATTGGCGGCGGTCAATGAGTTTGTCGAACGCATGTTGACCGAGGCGGATCCGGAGCTCGGCGGCTCGCCGGACATGCCGCTGCGCCAAGTCCTTGAGGGCGCTGCGCTTGCTTTGGAAACGACAGCCTCCCAACCCCGTACCGCAGGACAGGTCGCCCTCCTGCTGGGAAATACCTGGAGTGGATTGGGAGAAAGCGTTACCGCACAAGGATTTTTCGATCAAGCGCAGAACTGGCTGGATCAGGGGTTCGGCCCTGCCAGCCGAGAGGCCGCCGAAGCGCAATTCGCCCGCCTGCAGGATTTCGCGCGTGGCGGAAAACCTGCCGATGCAATAGATCACGCATTGACGTTGGAAGCCGCGCTTGCCCAGTCTGAAGAGGAGTGGGCCGCACACCTGGCCTTGCGGGTTCGTGTGGCGCGTGCCCAGGCGCTGGAAGAAGTGGGAAGCGTCGAAGCAGCCATCGAACTTGATCGCGCCCTGCTTGCCGACCCGTTGCTTCCACATCTGGATGACAGCGCCATCGTCACCGATGTGCTCCGCCACAACCTAGCCTACGCGCTCCTGCAAACCGGCAGTTTCACGGAAGCTGAAAACCTGATTCGCCAGACGCTCGAGTCGGAATCTTCCCGGCTCGGAGAAGATCACCCGCAAACGCTCTATACCAAGAAGGTGCTCGGCCAAACCCTGCATCGTCAGGGGCGTCTGGAAGAAGCCGCCCAGTGGTACGCCGATGTCCATGAAAAGCGCCGCGCCCGGTATGGCGACGACCACCCGCTGACGCTGGGCTCCGGGGCGCAACTGGCCGCTGCATACAACTCATTGGATCGTCCCACCGAAGCCGAGCCGCTGTTGCGCCGCGCACTGGAAACCCGCATCGCACGCGGTGAAGGCGATTCGCATGACGCCTTGGTCGATCGCGTCATGTTCATCGCGACACTCGATAAGCTCGGCCGCGCCGACGAGGCGCTTGCGCTTGCGGAAGAAGCCATCGCGATGGAACGCGGCGCCCCCAACCGCGACACCTTGATGGCCCGCAGTGCCCGGGGAACCCTGCTGCTCAAGGCCGGCCGCATCACCGAATCGCGTGCTGCCTTCGCCGAATTGATCCGTCTGGCACCGGACATCCTCGGCCCCAACTTTCCGAACTGGCCGGTGATGCTATCCAATGCCGCCGCTGCGGATCTTGCCGCTGGCGATGCCGCGGCCGCACGCGAAAAACTCGAACCGGCACTGGAACTGCTCCAGTCCCGCCAAGGCCCGAATCACCCCCGTACCCGCGAAGCCGCGAAACGGCTGATTGAGACCTACGAAACATTGGGCATGAAGAACGAAGCCGCCGCACTGCAAGAGCAACAACCAACCCCAAATTGATTCACCTCACCAACCCGCCGGCATCGACAGCCCGATGCTGGCCTTGATGGTATCGACATCGCGCATCACCCAGCCAGCACGCCCGGACTCACGGTATGGGCAAGGGACTGGCGGCTTCGGAGCGGTCGATATGGATGAGGACATCGAACCGTTCAAGCATCGCGTTCAGGTCGTAATAGTCACTGGGCGGATACTCAGGCCAGTAGACCGAGCCAACCTGCAGGAAATTGCGCGGCTGCACCAGCCAATTGCGCAGCTCCGCAACCGGCAATGACGTCAAATCCAGAATGAAATTCTCTTCATCCGCCGAGTGCAGCAGTTCATTCACCGACCCGGCCAGCGGCGGCAAAGGATGGACATGCTTCATCACGCCGACACCCGGAGCCTGGGCCATGAATTCGCCATGGGCCCACGAGAAACCGACCGCCTGATACTCGTCCCCTAGCGTCTCGCGCAGGAGGCTGCCCATGGTCGGAAAACCCTCGCCATGAGGACTTGCGGCCACATGCAGGTTATGTCCCCACAATGCCACCCTGATGCCTGGCTCGGTGAGGGCTTCCAGACGCAGGACGTTGTTGGCCAGGCTCCGCTCGCGGTGATGTGACTGATCGATCCACGCCGCGTTGTGAACCATGAACATGGCAGCATGCGAATCCAGCAAGTTCCTCAGCAAGTACATGTGCAGCTCGAAATCCGCCTCCGAACCAGCGGCCACCAGTTCGGCACGTCGATTCAGCAGAGTGTCCGTCAACGCCTCCAGCCCCTCCCGCAATCGGTCGTAATCGCCTTGGCTCATGGCGGCGTACAACTCCCAGGCCCCCGCCATCGACACTCGCAACGGCCCGACCGCATCCTCGGCAGCATCGAGCAGATCCGGCGCAGTCCGGGTCAGATACTGGATCAATAAATCAGGCTGCAAACCCACCGTGGCCGAATCCACGCCGATGTAGCGCAACCGCTCCTGCTCCGGTCGACCTGCGTTGTAATCGGCCATCCACTGGATCAGATCACGCATTTCTTCGGTGTACCAGGGCCAGTAATGCATGCGTGCCAGCATGATGGCTTCCAGATCGCCTTCGCCGGTCTGCACGTAGCGATCGAGATAAATGCCCTCGGCCACATCGGATTCCATGGCGAAGACACGCACACCGTGCTCCTCGACCAGCCATCGGAAGATGCGATGCTTCATCCGGAAGAACTGACGCGTTCCGTGCGTGCCCTCGCCCATGCCCACGACCCGTGCCTGGGCCACGCGCGACAGCGGCGCCAAATCGGTCAAACCTGCTGCGGGATCCGTGGCCTGTAGCGGATGCAGAGCATCGTTGAGCTGCGCGGTACGGATTTCGGCAGGACTGGGCGTTGCCGGTGGTGGGCTGGTGGGCGGCGGCGGGCTGGAGTTGGAAGATCCACCGCAACTGGACAACAACAGGACAAGCGGCAGCATAAGCGGCAGCCACCGATTGCTGCGGGGAGCGGCTGAACGGCGGACGTCGAACATCATGGAACCCTTCCGTGAATGCGTCGATTCATCGAGTGTAATGCAGTCCTCGATGCCTCAGGCCGGCCCTTCATCAGCCCAATCGGGCAGCTTCACACGTCGAACTCCCTGAGTTGCACGTACCTTGCCCGCGGTTCACCACGCCATCATGCGCCAGCCCTCCGAAGTGGCACGCAAGCGATGCGTCAGGCCAAGTTTTTCGAGAAACACCTCGTCATGCGATACCACCACCAGTGCGCCTCGATAGGCACACAGCATCGTTTCCAGTGCCTGCACTGACGGCAGATCAAGGTGATTGCATGGCTCATCCAGCAACAACAGTCGCGGGGGCGGATCGGCGTGGAGCACGCACGCCAGGGTTGCCTTCAATCGCTCCCCGCCACTGAGCGCACCGATGGGAGCCGAGATCCTTGCCGCATCCAGCCCCGACTGCGCCAGGCGCGTGCGCAGATCAGCATCGACACCGCCAGAAATGGCAGCCTGCATGTGTTCAAGAATGGAGCGCTCTGGCGCCAGGGCGGTCAGGCGCTGGTCGAGAAATATCGTTTCGGAAGCGACCTTGCAGGTTCCCGCCAAGGGTGCAACTCGCCCCGCCATGACATTCAGCAAGGTCGACTTGCCGCATCCGTTCGGGCCCACCACAGCGATACGCTGCTGCCCGATCAACGTCAGTTGAACATCGCGCATGACACCTGACACGAAAGGCAGTTGCACCGCTTCCAGCGCTGCCACGCGCCGCTGTGCTGACTGCACGATGGGAAGTGCGCGCAGGGAAATTACCCTGTCTTCCTCCACTTGCCGGGCCGCGTCACGCACGCGCCGATCCAACTGCTCGCGACTGGCGGCGTGCTGGCGCCGGAGGCGGCCTGCCGAGGACTCACTGCGCTCCTTCTGACGCCCCAGAAGGATATTCGCCTGATTGGCCTCCTTGCCATGTTGTGCACCGCGACCCTGTCGCCGGACTTGACGCTCGCGCTCGATCCGCATGGCCTGCTCTTCGCGCTGGCGCTCGAGCTTGCGCTGCTCAAGCTGATCGAGTGCGTTCTGTCGCTCCTGCGATTTGCATTGCGCGTAGAAGGTGTAGTTGCCGCCGTAACTGCGCAATCCGAGGGCGGAGAGTTCGACGGTACGCTGCATCGCATCGAGCAACTCCCGATCGTGACTGATCACCAGCAACCCGCGTGTCCAGCGTTGCAACTGCGTGATGAGTGACTGCCGGCTCGGGCGATCAAGATGGTTGCTGGGCTCATCCAGGATCATGAAATCGGAATCCGACAACCATGCGCCCATCAATGCGACACGCATGGCTTCGCCACCACTCAGACGGCTTGCCGGCGTGAACAGATCGAGATGATCCAGGCCATGCCGCGTCAATTCCTGCACGAACCTGTCGCGCATGTCCCAGCGTTCGCCAACGATCTCGAAATCCTCGGGCGCAACACTTCCGTCCTCGATGCGCGCCAGCGCATCCAGCACCTTCTCGACACCCGCCAGGCTGGCAACGCCGCCGCCTTCGGGCATCGCTGTCTGTTGTGCCAGATAATGCACCTGGCCCGATCGCAGGCATTTGCCTTCGGCAGGTTGCAGATGTCCGGCCAGAATGCGCGCGAGCACGGTCTTGCCGACGCCATTGCGCCCGACCAGCCCGGTGGAGCGTGCATCGAAGGTTTCGTCGAGACCGGAAAACAAGAGCCTGCCATCCGGCAGGACATGGGACACGCCTTCCAGCGTGAGATGGGGATTCGTCATATGCATTGTCCAGAGATGCCGAGTGCTCCCCACGGTGCGGGGAAGGCGGAAACGGGCCGTCTTGGTGACGGCGGCATCACTGACGCATTGGACGAACACCTCGACAGGAACTGGAGCGCAGGCGCTGATTCTACTCCGGCAACCACACCCGCGGCTGTCTGGACACGACAGCCGACTCACCTCAGCGCAAGATCGAATCCGGCATTGCACCACAGGCGAACACAAGAAACTGCTGGAAGGCGTAGGCCACTGGCGACAAGCGCTCATCGCGACGCGACACCAGACCCACTTCCATCGGCGGCACGATATCGGCTACAGGGCGGGCCTCGATGCGGCGACCTTCCAGCGACCATGGGCGATACACGATGTCGGAAAGAATGGTGACGCCGAAACCATGCGCCACCAGCCCGCGCAAAGCTTCCAGCGTCGATGTGCGGAAAGCGATGTTGGGCATCACGCCCGCCACATTCCAATAGCGCAACGTGGACGTTTCGCCCTCGTCCACGGTCAGCATGATGTAGGGATGCGCGGCGACATCGGCCAGGCCCACGCGTGGCAAAGCCGCCAGCGGATGGTTTTGCGCCAGCCATAGCTGCCGGCGCGAGGTCGCCAGCACCTGCCGGCGCAGCTCGGGGGCCGCATCCATGTTGGAGGTGATGCACATGCCCAGATCGAGATCGCGCTCGGCCACGCCTTGCTGGATGCCGGGGCGATCCATGTCGATCAGGTCGAAATCCACTTTCGGGTAATCACGCCGGAAGCGCGCCAGCAAGGCCGGCAGGAAATAGCCAAGCACGGTGTACGACGCACCAAGCCGGACCACGCCCTCCAGATCGTCGCCCAGAAACAGCGGCTCGTTCAGCGCATCCTGCAAGGTATCGAGCGCATGCCGCACATGCTGGTGGAAGCGGTGGCCGGCGGCAGTCAGCGCCACGCCATGCCGCTGGCGCTCGAACAAATCGGCCCCGACCACGCGCTCGAGCTGGCCGATGGCCGTGGTGATGACCGATTGGGACACATGCATTTGCCGCGCAGCGAGCGAGATCTGGCCCGATTCGGCCGCAGCGGCGAAATAGCGCAATTGCTTGAGCGAGAGGTTGCCGGGAATAGACATCTGTTTTGCAGATACCTGCGCAGTCGATTAAGCAATTTACGATAATCTACGAACGGCCTAGACTTCACAAGATCGCGAAAGCCGCATCCGCCCGCGCCAGCCGCCGGATACGACACGCGCCCCACACCTGCCCAAGGATTTCCGCCATGAGCGACGCCGCGCCCTTGCGCCTGCACGTCCCCGAACCCAGTGCCCGCCCCGGGCAGACCACCGACTTTTCCTACCTTAAACTCAGCCCGGCGGGCGCCCTGCCGGCACTGCCACTGGCTACGTCCTCGCAGCAGACCGCCAGCTACACCCAAGGCCTTATCCGGGTGCTGGATGACGATGGCAACGCCGTGGGCGACTGGGCCAAGGACATCCCCGACGAACTCCTGCTGCGCGCCATGCACGCCATGCTCAAGACGCGCGCCTACGATGCCCGCCTCCTGATCGCACAGCGCCAGAAGAAAACCTCGTTCTACATCCAGTGCCTTGGCGAAGAAGCCATCGCCATCGGCCAGACGCTGGCATTGCGTGATGGCGACATGCATTTCCCCACCTATCGCCAGCAAGGCATCCTCATTTCCAAGGGCGTGTCGCTGGTGGAAATGATGTGTCAGGTACTGTCCAACGCCGCCGACCCGCTCAAGGGCCGGCAGTTGCCGATCATGTATTCGTACAAGCAGCATGGCTTCTTCTCGATCTCCGGCAACCTCACCACCCAGTACATTCAGGCGGTGGGTTGGGCGATGGCCTCGGCGATCAAGGGCGACACCAAGATCGCCGCGGCATGGGTGGGCGACGGCGCCACCGCCGAGGGCGATTTCCACGCCGCCCTGACCTTCGCACAGGTCTATCGTGCGCCGGTGATCCTCAACGTGGTCAACAACCAGTGGGCCATTTCCACCTTCCAGGCCATTGCCGGCGGCGAAAACACCACGCTGGCCACGCGTGGCCTGGGCTACGGCATTCCTTCGGTGCGCGTGGATGGCAACGATTTCCTCGCGGTTTATGCGGTTTCGCGATGGGCAGCTGCACGCGCACGCGCCAACCTCGGCCCGACCTTGATCGAATGGATCACCTATCGCGCCGGCCCGCACTCCACCTCGGATGACCCATCCAAGTACCGCCCGGCCGATGATGCGCAGCACTTCCCGCTTGGCGATCCGATCGAACGTCTGAAGAAGCATTTGATCCTGCGCGGCCTGTGGAGCGAGGAAAAGCACGAGCAGACCCGCAGTGAATTGGATGCCGAAATGTCGGCTGCATTGAAGGAAGCCGAAACCCACGGCGCCCTCGGCAGCGACAACCGCCCCGGTGCCGCCGACATGTTCGAGGACGTCTACAAAGAGATGCCCGAACACCTGCGCCGCCAACGCCAGCAGTTGGGAGTGTAAGAACGATGAGCAATTCGAATCTTCCCGCCGATGGCGCGCCGATGACGATGATCCAGGCGCTGCGCTCGGCCATGGACGTGATGCTGGAACGTGACGACAACGTGGTCATCTTCGGCGAAGACGTGGGCTATTTCGGCGGTGTGTTCCGCTGCACCGATGGCCTGCAAGCCAAGTACGGCAAGCACCGCGTGTTCGATGCGCCGATTTCCGAAAGCGGCATCGCCGGCGCGGCCATCGGCATGGGCGCCTACGGCCTGCGCCCGGTGGCTGAAATCCAGTTCGCCGATTACATCTATCCGGCCTACGACCAGATCGTTTCCGAAGCCGCTCGCCTGCGTTATCGCTCCTGCGGCACCTTCACCTCGCCAATCGTGTTCCGCACGCCGTGCGGCGGTGGCATCTACGGCGGCCAGACCCACAGCCAGAGCCCGGAGGCGATCTTCACCCACGTCGCCGGCCTGCGCACGGTGATGCCATCCAATCCGTATGACGCCAAGGGCCTGCTGATCTCCTCGATCGAGAACGACGATCCGGTGATCTTTCTCGAACCCAAGCGCCTCTACAACGGCCCCTTCGACGGCCATCACGACCGCCCCGTCGTGGCATGGGGCAAGCACCCCGGCAACGCCGTGCCCGAGGGCTACTACACCGTGCCGCTGGACAAGGCCGCCATCGCCCGCGAAGGCAAGGCCGTGACCATCCTCACCTACGGCACCACCGTCTGGGTGGCGCTCGCCGCCGCGCAGGATTCAGGCATCGACGCCGAAGTGATCGACCTGCGCAGCCTGTGGCCGCTGGACTTCGACACCATCATGGAATCGGTGAAAAAGACCCGCCGCTGCATCGTGCTGCACGAGGCCACCCGCACCTGCGGTTTCGGCGCCGAATTGGTGTCGCTGGTGCAGGAGCATTGTTTCTATCACCTGGAAGCCCCGGTCGAACGCGTCACCGGCTGGGATACGCCCTACCCGCATGCGCAGGAATGGGATTACTTCCCCGGCCCCGCCCGGGTCATCGACGCCATGCGTCGCGTGCTGGAGGACTGAACCATGGGACAGCATGTCATCAAGATGCCGGACATCGGCGAAGGCATCGCGGAAGTTGAACTGATCGCCTGGAAGGTCGTCGTCGGCGGCCCGGTGAGCGAAGACGAGGTGATCGCCGAGGTCATGACCGACAAGGCCATGGTGGAAATACCATCGCCCGTCACCGGCACCGTGGTGTCCTTCGGCGGGCAGCCGGGCCAGATGATGGCGGTGGGTAGCGAGTTGATTCGTCTCGAAGTGGCGGGTCAGGGCAATGTCGGCGCCCATGACATCGCGCCACCTGCAGCGCCTGCGGTCGAAAAACCCGTGGTCGAACAACTCGTCGCGGCCGCGGCGCCGCCCGCACCTGCGCGCACGGCGGAAGCAAAACCGCAAATCACCTCGGCCCAACCCGCACCTGCTTGCGCCACCACCGCCGAACGCGGCCCGGCCACGCGCAGCGTGCTGACGCCGGGTGAAGCTCCGCTGGCCTCGCCGGCCGTGCGGCGGCGTGCGTGGGACATGGGCATCGAACTGCGTTACGTCACGCCCACAGGTTCCGGCGGTCGCATCGTGCATGCCGATCTGGATGCTTACGCGGCCAACGGTGGTGCCACGCAATCCAGCCCCAACGGCGGCAGCGCCTATGCCCGCCGCAACGGGCAAACACAGGTTCCCATCATGGGGCTGCGCCGCAAGATCGCGCAGAAGATGCAGGATTCCTGGACGCGCATTCCGCACATCACCTACGTCGAAGAAATCGACGTGACCGAAGTGGAAAACCTGCGCGCCCAGCTCAACTCGCGCTGGGGCAAGGAACGCGGCAAGCTCACCCTGCTGCCGTTCCTGGCACGATCCATCGTGCTGGCACTGCGCCAGTTCCCGCAGATGAATGCGCGTTACGACGACCAAGCCAACATCGTCACCCGACACGAAGGCGTGCAGTTGGGCATCGCCACGCAAAGCGACAACGGCCTTTCGGTGCCGGTGGTTGCGCACGCCGAGGCGCTGGATCTGTGGCAAACCGCTACCGAGATTTCCCGACTTTCCAGCGCGGTGCGCGCCGGCAAGGCCACGCGCGAGGAGCTGAGCGGCTCCACCATCACCATTTCAAGCCTCGGCCCGATCGGCGGCATCGCCTCCACACCCATCATCAACCACCCGGAAGTGGCCATCGTCGGCGTCAACCGCATCATCGAGCGCCCCTGTTTCCGTGAGGGTCATGTGGTGGCACGCAAGCTGATGAATCTTTCCTCGTCGTTCGACCATCGCATCGTCGATGGCATGGAAGCGGCTGAATTCGTGCAGGCCATCCGTCGCCTGCTGGAATCACCGGCCCTGTTGTTCGTGGAGTAAGCCGTGGCACAGACACTGGAAACCCAACTGCTGATCCTGGGCGGCGGCCCCGGCGGCTACGTGGCCGGCATCCGTGCCGGCCAGCTCGGCATCAAGACCGTGCTGGTGGAAGGCGCCACGCCCGGCGGCACCTGCCTCAACATCGGCTGCATTCCGTCCAAGGCCCTGATCCACGCCGCCGAAGAATTCTCCAAGCTGGCCGGATTTGCCGCCGGCACTTCAGTGCTCGGCATCGGCGCCCAATCGCCCACGCTGGACATTTCCAAGACCGTGGCGTGGAAGGACGGCATCGTCAAACGCCTCACCGGCGGCGTCGGTGCGCTGCTGAAAAAACACGGCGTGCGCGTGGTGAACGGCTGGGGCCAGATCACCGATGGCAAAACCGTCGATGTGGCGGGCGCAGGCGATGGCGGACAACTGTTGCGCATCCGCTGCGAACACCTGTTGCTGGCCACCGGTTCGGTACCGGTGGAACTGCCCTTCCTACCGTTCGGTGGCAAGGTGGTTTCCTCCACCGAGGCGCTCTCACCTGAAACCCTGCCCAAGCATCTGATCGTGGTGGGTGGCGGCTACATCGGCCTGGAACTGGGCACGGTGTACCGCAAGCTCGGCTGCGAAGTCACCGTGGTGGAAGCGCAGGGCCGCATCCTGCCGGCCTACGACGCCGAACTCACCAAGCCTGTGGCGCAACATCTGGAAAAATCCGGCGTGAAACTGCTCACCGGCCATCGCGTACTCGGGCTTTCCGACACAGGCGCCTTGCGCGTGGCCGATGCGAATGGCACGGAGATTCCACTGGAGGCCGATCGCATCCTGGTGGCCGTGGGGCGCCGCGCGAAAACCGACGGCTTCAAGCTCGAAGCGCTGCAACTGGACCTGAC
>JAEXRB010000266.1 GCA_023438325.1 Pseudomonadota bacterium
GGCCAGCACCAGGCCCATGCCGATGGCGCCCGCCAGCCACAATGGCCACTGCTGGCGGCGCGATCCGGCGATCCACGCCACCACGCCCGCGATACTCCAAAGCACCGTGAGCGTGGCCTGTGCGATACCGCTGTCCAGCAGCGCCGGCGACCACGGCAATCCGGCGTAGTGATGCACGCCGCGCAGGCCAGCCAGGCTCAGGAAGGCGAAACCGGCGATCGCGAGCAGCCACGGCGCCTGTTGCGGCATAGCCTTCCACGCCCAACGCGCCGCGACGATGATGCCGATCAGTTGCAGCAGTTCGACAGGATTGAACAGCGGCAAGTACGCCACCGGCGCGACATCGCCCGACAACGCCAGCGATTGCACCCACGCAAGACCCAGCACGATGCCAGCCAGCACGAACCACGCCCTGGCATGCGCGGCAAACTGCCACCTCAACGGGAACGCGCCCAGTGCCGGCCAGCGTGCCGTCGAGACGGTCACGGCGATCAACGGCAGGATCGCGGCCACGAAAGTCCAGTCTGCGCCCAATCCGGCGTCGCGTGCCAGACGATTCAACGCCAGTCCATAAGCCAGACTCAGCGTGGCGAGAAAAGCGATGTGGCCGAAGCCGATGCCGCGCTGCAACGGCGCACGCAGCAAGGCCAGCGCGACCACGGCCGTGGCAATCCAGGCGAGCCAGTATCCGGCCAGCGGCCAGTGCAGCGCCGAAGGTGCATCGGCTTGCGACGCCAAAGCCAGCGGCAGACTCAGGCCGAGCGCGAGCAGCACGTTCCAGCCCAGACGTGGCCAACGCAAAGCCGCGCGCAACCCGCCCATCACCAGCAACGTGATCGCCGCAAACGCCACCCAGGCCGAGGCCGTGCCGACACCGCCCGAATGCCACGAAAACGTGGCCACATGCTGCTCGATCTCGCGCAACCCGGCCCAGCCCCACCACACCGTTCCAACGATGAAACCCGGCCAGACCCAGATGCGGCCCTTTCCGCCACGTTCGTACA
Source organism: Pseudomonadota bacterium (assembly GCA_023438325.1). Classification (GTDB taxonomy): domain Bacteria; phylum Pseudomonadota; class Gammaproteobacteria; order Xanthomonadales; family Xanthomonadaceae; genus Denitratimonas. Next base: position 1,005 of record JAEXRB010000266.1, read on the forward strand.
GCCATGCCACTGCAAACCCACATGCCGACAGCAGCAGCACGCACAGCGCATGCCCGTTCAGCACCAACCATTCGCCATCGGCCGCGTGCCAGCCCCCATCAAACAGGCTCACGCCGTAGGCCAGCGCGGCCAGGCCTTGCAGCGCGATACCGGCGATCTGCGGCAGCACGCGTTGCTGGCGCAGGCCGAGCCACACCAGCGCCACGCCTTCCATGGCCCACGCCGCACAGGTCCAACGTGCCGAGAACGCGAGCGGAATCGCCAGCGTTGCAAAACCCATCGCGAGCGCCCCGAACGCTTGCCCCAGCAGCAGCACCTTGCGCACCCGCAGCAGCCAGTACGCCAGCGCGGCGTAAAGCACCGCCACTGCCAGCGCGCTGTAGGCCAGCGCCATCGGCTGCTGGTGAAGCATCGCCGCCTGCATCGGAAAGGCCAGAAGCGGCGTACCGAACAGCAAGGTGCCATCGACGAAACCCTGCTTTCCTTCCGGCGCACGCAGCGCATGCAACACCACGATGGCGACGTAGAACAGGAAAAACAGCAGGAGGAACGGCTCGGTACTGGCGAAATATTCCGGCTCGTAATACACCACGCCCCAGCTCAGCCCGATGGCAAACGTGAAGAAGAACCCGAGCAGGTTCAGCCCGCGCCAATGCCGCAGCCACGCGATGACGAAGACCGCGCCATTGAGCACGGCATAAAACGAAAACAGTGCAACATGGTTGCCACTGCCGGTGGACAGCAGTACCGGTGCCAGATAACCGCCCAGGAAACCGAGCACCGCCAGCGCCATGGCGTTCTGCAACACCGCCAGCGCCGCCGCCCCGGCCACCAGGATCAGTACCAAAGCAAATGCAACGCCTGCCGGCAACAACTGATAGAGCCGGTAGGCGGCGAATAGGGTCAACAGCAACACGCCGATGCCGCCACCTTGCAGGCTCAGGCCAAAGGCCGGGCGCGCGCTGCGATTGCGCCAGCCCCAGACCAAGGCCATCAGGCCGCCCGCCGCGATCATGGCCAGACGTGCCGGCAAGGACACGCTCACCCAGCCTGCCTCCACCGAATACTTCAGCGCTGCCGCCACGCCGAACAACAGCACCAGAATACCGATCTTCACTGGCACGTTGCCGGTGAACAGCCATGCCCGGACACGCTCGAAAGCGCGTTCGAAAAGGTTGGGCGGCACCGGCTCGCGCGGCCATGCGGCAGGCGCCGGCGCGATGGGGCGCTGCGGCGTGGTGGCCACAGGTGCTGCCTTGTCGGGAAGGGGGGCCTCACGCGCCACGGTCGATGCAACCTCCGGCGGTTTGCTCCGCCCTTCTTCGTCCATTGCCTGCGGAGGAACGGCAGCGCGTTCCTTCGCAACGGCGGGTTCGACGGCAAAAGGCGCGGCATCACCGGCAGCGCCGGAACCCTGCACCGGTGCAAGCGGCGTGTCGGTGCCGGCGCGCTTGGCGGCATCCTGTGCCGCGCGGATGGCGGCCTCGGTACGCAACCGGGTTTCCATCGCATCCAGACGTTGCCGCAATGCCTGCAAACGCCCCCATTGCCAGCCCAGCACCACGCCGAATACCAGCCCCAGGAAGACACTTCCTCCGCCCCCCACGAGTGCGCCGAAAAATGCGCCCAGCAATGCCATCAACCAATGCATGAGTGATCCGCGCTGCAGACAGGAGGCGACAGTATGGCGTGGGGCGGCGACATTTTTCCCGCCACAACGCAGCCCTCGTCATCGTGCGTATACTCGGCCGCTCTCGGGGAGAGCCTGCCAGCGCGTGGGTGCCGGCTGTCCAAACAACCATCTGATCGGGGAAGTCCATGTTCCAAGCCAAGCGTGCCGCACTGACGTGCGCCATTGCAGTTTTGTTGTCGTTTTCCGGCACATCCATCGCGCAGGAACCAACGCTGTTCCTGACCGGAACCGCATCCGGATCGCCGCAGTCCATCGCCGAGGATTACCTGAAGGGCGATGGCGCCGCGCGTTTCGGGTTGCAGGCATCCGATCTTGAGTACGTGCTCGAAGAAAGCACCTACCGCAGCGAACACACCGGGGTCAGCCACGTCTTCTTCAACCAGTTCGTCCATGGCGTGCCGGTGTATCGCGGCGTGGTGCAGATCAACGTGATGCCCGATGGGCGCGTGCTGAACGCATCCAGCCATTTCCAGCCCGATGCCCTGCAACGTGCCAACGCACCCGTGCCGACACTGAGCGCCGCCGATGCGGTGCGCGCTGCAGCGCGGGACATGGGGTATTCCGCCTTCCAGCCTGCCGCATTGCCGGCACGCGCCGGTGACGACGATCGCCAGGCCTTCGCCGGCGGCGTGCTCTCCGCCGAGGACATCAAGGCCCGGCTGGTCTACGAACCGCACCAAGGCGAGCTGCGCCTGGCCTGGCAGTTCGTGGTGGATCGTTTCGAACGCGAATCCAAGTTGCTCGATCTGCGTTACGACGCTGCGACAGGTGAATTGCTGGGCAGCGATAATTACGTGCACGAGCTGGACGACAAACACCCCCGCCATGCCAGCGCCGGCGTGAAGGCCGCCGGCCACGGGGTTGTCTATCGCGTTTCCCCGCTCGGTCAGGAAAGCCCGGCGCATCCGGGTGTCGGACATGCACTGGTAAGCGATCCGCACGTCGAAAGTGCCTCACCCTACGGCTGGCACGACACGCGCAACAATCCGCCTGCCGGGCAACCGCAGTACCTGGTCACGCACGGCAACAATGCGCGGGCGCAGTGGGATCTGCAAGGTACCCACGTCAACAGCGACTCGGCGCGTCCACTCGGCGTCTGGAATGCCGGCAGCAATACGCTGTCGTTCGATTTTCCATGGGTGGAATCGCAAGCGCCCGACAGCACCACCAACCGCGTTGCCTCGACCGTCAACCTGTTCTACTGGAACAACATCATCCACGACGTGCTCTACCAGTACGGCTTCGATGAAGCGTCGGGCAACTTCCAGTTCAACAACTACACCGGTGCGCCGGGCGCCAACGACGGCGTGATCGCCGATGCACTCGATGGCTCCCAAGCCGCCACACCGAGCGTCAACAACGCCAACTTTTCCACCCCGACAGACGGCAACTCGGGCCGCATGCAGATGTTCCGCTGGACTTCGCCCTCGGGCCTGCGCGTGTTGCAGCCCTATCAAACCGACTATGCCGCGCTGGTCGGTGGCTTTGGTGGCGCCCTTGTGCCCAACCAGACCGGCCAGTTGTTGCCGGCCAACGACGGCTCCGCGAATCCGGATACCGCCGTGCAAGGCTGTGGCACGACTTGGGCAAACGCCGCGCAGATGGCCGGCAAAGTGGCGCTCATCCAGCGTGGTGTATGCGAATTCGGAGTCAAGGCGCTCAACGCCCAGAACGCGGGCGCTATCGCGGCGGTCATCTACAACAACCAAAACGACGAACCCATCAGCATGGGCGGCGGCGTGTCTGGTGGTAGCGTCACCATTCCGGTCATCTCCATCGGCCAATCGCAAGGTGACGCACTGCGTACTGCGGCGCAGACCGATACGGTGCAGGTGCAGTTCCTCGGCACCTTGCTGGCCGACCGCGACAGCGATTTCGATGCCGGCATCATCGCCCACGAATACGGCCACGGCGTGTCCTATCGCCTGACCGGCGGGCGTACCACCAACTGCATGACCGGCGACGAGCAGCAAGGCGAAGGCTGGAGCGACTTCTTCGCGCTGATGTTCACCATGACCGACGACGTGTGCACGCTGCCGCGTGGCGTGGGCACCTATTCCACGTTCCAGGCCCCCACCGGGCCGGGCATCCGCAACTATCCCTACAGCCCGGACATGAACGTCAATCCGTTCACCTTTGCCAGCATTGCCGACCCGGCCCTCTCCGTGCCGCATGGCGTGGGCTCGGTGTGGAACACGATGCTGTGGGACATGAGCTGCAAACTGATGGATCGCTACGGCTACGAGCCGGACATCTACAGCCGCGGCGGCGGCAACGGCATGGCGATGCAGTTGGTGATCGATGGATTGAAACTCCAGGGTTGCTACCCGCAGTTCGTCAAGTCGCGTGATGCCATCATCGCGGCGGATGCCGCATTGGCCGCCGTCCCCGGCACCGATTACCTGACCAACCGCTGCATCATCTGGCACGCCTTCGCCCGGCGTGGCGTGGGTCAGGGCGCAAGCAGCGGCAGCTACACCTCGCGCACCGACCAGACCACCAGCACCACGGTGCCGGCAGACTGCGTGAGTTTCAACGTGACAGCCAGCGCCGGCACGGGTGGCAGCATCTCGCCGGCAGGTTCGCAGACCGCCGCGTTCGAGGACGTGCTGAGCTTCCAGATCACGCCGCAACCGGGTTTCGTGATCGCTTCGGTGGAAGGCTGCGAAGGTGTGCTGATCGACGATGAGTTCGTGACCTTGCCGATCGTGCGCGCCTGCAGCGTGACCGCGACTTTCGAGGCAGACGGCGGACCGGTCAACCACGCCGTCACGCCCGTGGTCGTCGGCAACGGCAGCATCGATCCGGCGACGGTGCAACACGTGCCGCATGGCCAGACCACGAGCTTCGTGCTGGCAGCGGCGGCCCATCACCATCTGGTGGATGCAACCGGCTGCGGTGGTGCGGTGGCAAACGATCTCTACACCACGGCAGCGATCACGGGCGACTGCACCGTGACGGCCACCTTCGCCATCGATCGCCATGTCATCAGCACCGTGGTCGGTACCGGCGGCAACATCGCTCCCGCAGGCCCGTTCAATGCCGATCACGGCAGCCAGCCGGCCATCGTGTTGACGCCGAATGCAGGCTTTGCGGTGGCTTCGGCAAGCGGTTGCGGCGGCAACCTTTCGGGCAACACCTACACCTTGGCGCCGGTTTCTGCCGATTGCACGGTGGAAGTGATGTTCCAACTGGTCGAACCCGCGATTTTCAGTGACGGCTTCGAGTCGCTCGACTGAATCATTGTCGCCATACGGGTTTCACGAGGGGCCGCACTGCGGCCCCTCGTCTTTTCCGCTGCCGGATGATCAGCCCGGCAGCATGAAGCCCAGATTGCGGTGGGTGCCGATGTAGCCGCCGCTGGCCGGGCCGAACATTGGATTCGAGCCGGCAAGGCTCGGCAGGATCAGGTCGATGTTCGCCTCCGACACGCCGAACCAGCGCGCCAGCGTGGCGGCGTATTGATCCGTTGCCAGCGCCGGGATGATCTGGCCCCAGCCGGCGTCATCGTTGCCGGCCGAAACCAGACCCGGCATCTGCCCGTAGATGTCCCGCCCGCGCACAGCATCGCCGATGACGAAATGCTCGCCGCCCCAGCCATGATCGGTACCGTCGCCATTGGCGGTCATGGTGCGTCCGAAATCCGAGGCGGTGAATGTGGTGACTTGTTCGGATACACCCAGCTCCACGGTCAGGTCGTAGAACATCTTCAATGCCAGCGACAACGCCCGCATCAGGTCGCCATGATCGGCCAGCAGGCGATCATGGAAATCGAACCCGCCGATGGAAACATAGAACACCTGCCGACGCTGACCGAGCGTGGCGCGTGCAGCAATCAGCGTGGCCACCATGCGCAACTGCGCAAGGAGGCTGTTGAAGCCGCCGAGGATGCTGCCGTTGCCGGTGGAAAATCCGCCGGGAAGTGAGGTGGAGAAAGGCGGTACCGCATCGATGGCAGCGCGCACGTCGCCGTAGAGATCGATCGAGCGGCGCTGTATCCCGGCCATGGCGCGTTCGAGGATGTGGCTTTGATGCTGGTTCAGCAGCGCATCGATGGCGGCGCGCCGCGATGCGTGGTATTCGCCGTAATAGCCATCGCGCTGTACCGGGCCATTGCTGCCCACGCTGTACGGTTGCACCGTGTCGCCGGTCTGGAACACGTTCTGCCCGGCCAATGACAGGCTCATCGGCAATTGCGTGTTGGCGTTCTGCGACTGCAGAAGATCGGCGATGCGCCCGCCCCAGCCGATCTTGCGGGTCACGTCCGGGCGTGAGGTCTGCCAGAACACGGTTTGATCGGAATGCGAGAAAAGCTGCGGCGGCACATCGACCAAGCCGGCCTGATAGGCACTGCGCGTGACCGGCTCGATCAGCGTGCCGACATTGGCAACCACCGCACAACGTCCGCTGTTGAACAGGCCGGCGATCTCAGGCATCGATGGGTGCAGCGCGTACAGGCGCCCACCCGAGGGCGATGTGAGCGGATTCAGATGCGTGGCTGCGGTGAGATGAGCCAGCGGCAGCGAAAGGTTGGGACGCACGGCGTGGTACAGCGCATGCGTGGCGGCATCACGCGGAATCACGGTATTGACGTTGTCGTTGCCGCCGTTGAGGAACACGCAGACCAACGCCTTGTAGTCGCTGCCCTTGGCGATGGCCGAGGAATCCAGCGCTGCGGCCTGGGCCAGACGCAACTGGCCGAACTGCGAGAACAGGCCGGCACCGCCCAGCGAGGCCAGCAGGGTGCGGGAAATCAGGTCGCGGCGCTTCATTTCTGCACCATGTATTCGGGCGAGGTCATGATCAGATGCACCGCGCCCCAGACCCGGTTCCGCGCCCCGTTCGTGCCGACGGGATCGATCCCGTTCAGATGGGCCACCAGCACGTTGCGCATGTGCGCGGACATTTGCCCGTTCATCAGCAGCACGTCGAGCGTGTCGAGCAAGGTTTCGGGATTGGCGGCCTGCGCGTAGTACGGGGTGAAGTCGAGCAGGATGCGGCATACCTGCCAGGTGGCGCAGTCGCCTTCCGGGTCCGACGCGAACGGCGAGCCGATGTGCTCGCGTTCGGTCTGGTTCCAGAAACGGTTGGCCGTCATCGTGACCAGCGTCTCGTTGATGATCTGGGTTTCCGGCGCATACAGCCCCGCCGCCGCCACCGCGCCGGGCAGCTGGTAATCGGGCTGGAAGAAGTTGAACACCGAACGCGAGCGATTGGGCGCCTGGCCGAAGTCGAATTCCGGGTTCCAATCGCTGTAGCGGTTGTTGATCGAAACGGCCTGAAACGCCCGCCACAGGTGACTCTGCCGCAGCAGCGGTTCGCGCACCTTGCCGAAGATGGTGGGTTGGGTGATGTGCCCGGCGCGGGCTTCCGGATCGAGCAGGATGGCACGTACCAGCGCGGCCATATCGCCGCGCGCGCCGGCACCGTTGTCGTTGAAGACCGCCGTCATGCGGCCGATGTAGGACGGCGACGGATTGCTGGTGACCAAGTGCTGGATCAGCCGGCGTGCGATGAACGGGCCGACGTTGGGATGGTTGGCGATGTTGTCCAGCGCGAAGGCGAGATTGGATTCGGGCGTGCCACCTGTCGGGCGCGGCACATCGCCGAGCAACACGTTGTTGTCCGGATCGCCATCCGGCTCGGTGTGGTGGAAGGCAGGGAACGATTGCATCGGCAGTGCCCACGCCACCGGGAACGGATATCCCACGTAGCACCACTCGAAATCGGTGCAGTTGTTCATGACCGGATCGTTGCCGTAATTCCAGCCGGTGAAGATGTGCGCAAACGTCTTCACGTTGAACTGGCTGTAGGACGGCACCGGCGCCCCACCCTGCATCACCGGCGTGCCATCGGGATTGAGCAGCACCAGGCCGATGGAAAACAGTTGCAGGATCTCGCGTGCGTAGTTCTCGTCCGGACGGATCGTGCCGGTGGCATCGGGCGGGCGGTTGCCGCGCATCGACAGGTAATCGCCCATGGCCGGCGCCAACGTCACCGCTTCGAGCAGGTCGCGGTAATTGCCGAAGGCGTGCTCGATCAAGGTGTCGTAGTAGTGCCCGGTGGCATAGGGGCTGTGGATCACGTCGCTGGCTTCGGACACCACGAAAATCTGGCTCAGCGCAAAGGCCACGCGCTGACGCAGTTGATCCGGTGCAAGCAATGCGTTCTGCCACCAGATTTCCAGCCGGGCGTTGTTGTAGACCGGCTCACCGAGCGAATCGATGTGGTTCAGGTACGGCACCATGGACGAAGGCGGGGTCGCAAGTTGCTCATCTATCCATGCTGCATAGCCGCTCAGACTGCGCAGATGTGCAATCTCGGCAGGCGTGGGACCGAACGTGGCCTGAGTCAGGAAGCGTGCGGCTTCGGCATCACTCCTGGCCACATCAAATGCCTCGAAGCCATCTTCGGATATCAGCTCAGCCTGCACGGTGGCGAACGGAATCAGGACAAGCAGCCCGAGGGCAAGGTTGCGCAGGTGTATCGGGAAGGCGGGCATGGCAGGCACACGTTTCGGCGGGCTGCGCTACGCTATCTCGAAGATCACCTGCATGGCGCGCGCATCGCGACGAAAGGACACGATCGTCGGAGAGGCGGAAGCCGTCCCGAAGTTGTCATCGTTTCCCCCTAGGCTGCGCGCGTTCTGGAACAGGGAATCTGATGATGCAAACCCTTCACGACACGCCACCGCGACGTTCGCCGGGCATGCCGTGCGCCGGCAGCAAGATCCTGCGTGGCGTGTTGTTGGCCACGCTGCTCGTGTCAGCCGGCCCCGCTCTGGCGGACACCTTGCGCCTGCATGGCTCCAACACACTCGGTGAAACGCTGGCACCGGCGCTGGTCGAAGCCTGGTTCACCGCGCGTGGCTGCACCGGCAACGAGCGGCATGCCATCGCGCCTGGCCATATCCACATGATCGGCAGCGGCGGTTGTGATCTGGAAGTGGAACTTCAGACCCACGGCTCGGGAACCGGCATGTCCGACCTGTTGAACGGAAAGGCCGATATGGCGATGTCGTCCCGTCCGGCGACATCGGAGGAAATGCGCGTCGGGCTCGAACGCGGGCTCGGTGAACTGGACAGCCCTTCGCAAGAGTTGGTGGTGGCGCTCGATGGCGTCGCGGTCATCGTTCATCCGGACAACCCTTTGCGGGAATTGCGCGTGGCCGAGGTTCGTCGCCTGTTCGACGGCAGTGCGAGCGACTGGTCGCAGGTTGGAGGCCGTCCCGGCGCAGTACGGGTGCATGCACGCGACGATGCCTCGGGCACCTTCGACACGTTCAAGGGGCTGGTTCTCGGCAAACAGACCTTGCGGCGCGATGCAGCACGCTACGAAAGCACGCGCCAACTCGCATCCGCCGTGGCGATGGATCCGGGCGCGATCGGTTTCGTCGGCATTGCGGGCGTGGGCCGGGCCCGCGCACTGGCCATTGCCGATGCCGGCGTGGCGATGCTGCCAGAAGCGTTCCGCATCGCCGTCGAGGATTACCCACTGTCACGTCGACTGTATTTCTATCGCGCCAGCGAAACCACGCCATTGGCCCGGGATTTCGGCGAATTCGTGCTCTCTGACGCAACACAGTCATTGATCGAGCGCAGTGGCTTCGTTTCACAACAAGTGCGCGCCTATGCCGATGGCGTGCGCACCGATGCACCGTCTGAATACCGGGAGCTGGTGAAGAACGCACAACGCCTGAGCCTCAACTTCCGTTTCGGCCGTGGCCTGGTGGACAGCAAGGCCGCGCGCGATGTGGAGCGCCTCGCGCAATTCATGGCGCTGCCGGCAAATCGCGAGCGTCGATTGCTGCTGGTGGGTTTCGTGGATGCGGACGAGGTGACGCCCTACATGGCCCAGTCACTCAGCAATGATCGTGTCGATTACATTGCCGATCGCCTCGAGGCTGCGCGCTTGCCGGTGTTGCGTGCTCGCGGGCTGGGCGGCGCGGCGCCGCTGGCCACGGATTCGGGAGATGCGGGTCGCCATCGCAATCGCCGCGTGGAAGTCTGGCTCGAAGCAGAGCAGTAGCCACCGAAACCGCACTGATCCGAACCCTGCTGTTCAGCGCGGAGCTGCCGTTTTCATTCCGCCGGGATCCGCAACACGAATACCGTCTGGCCCGGCCTGGAGCGAAAGGACAGCGCACCGCCATGTTCGTGTGCCACCTGTTGTGCCAGCGTCAAGCCAAGCCCCGTCCCTTCCGCACGGCCGGAAACCAGCGGCAGGAAGATGCGCTCAGCCAGCGTCTCCGGCACACCGGCCCCGTCGTCCTCGATTTCCAGACGCAGGGCGAGCTTGCAGGCACGCTCACCGATCAATGCATGGTGTTCGGCACGGGTGCGCAGGACGAGGTTCTCCGCACCGGCCTCCATGGCATTGCGCACCAGATTCCACAAGGCCTGCGTGAGTCGATCCGGATCGGCACGCACCTCCGGCAGGCTCGGATCGTAGTCGCGGCGCAGATGCACGCGATCACCGGCCTCCGCCTGCGCCAGCAGGCGCACGCGCTCCAGTGCCTCATGCACGTTGATCTGAACCACATGGGCCGCACCACCCGGATGCAGCAACCGATCGACCAAACCGGCGAGACGCTCGGATTCATGCAGGATCACCTCGATGTAACGCCGCGCGTCGGGATCCTCGCTTCGCCGCGCGAGCAATTGTGCGGCGCCCTTGATACCGGCAAGCGGGTTGCGCACTTCGTGCGCCAGACCTTGCAATGCGGCATTCAACGCATCAGGTAACGCGTGGGCATCGGCGGATGGAAACGCATCGAGCGGATGCGCCTCGAGCAGTACGCCGTGATCGGTACGGGTGAGCCAGAGATCGGCGCGATGTTCCGTCTCGGGTACGAAATACAGGCCAGCGTGACGCACGTGTATCGGCGCGGCGCTGGCATCCTGCAGGCGAACAAGCTGTTCGGAAAGATGTGGCGCCTGCGTGTCGAGCCGATCCAGATGCAGGCCGGCAAGCTTGCGCGGGCTGGTATCGAGCCAGCGCGCGAAGGCGCTGTTGCAACCACGCAGCACGCCATCGGCATCCAGCCAAGCCAGCGGTGTGGCGAGATTTTCGAGATCCGGTGCGGGCAATGAAAGCGACATGTTCGGCATGATGCCGCATTGCGCTGCATCATGAGCGGCCCGGTCTGCACGCTACAATCGCGATCCTTCCGATAGTGCGCAACATGTTGACAATTTCCCCCACCGTGACGATCCCCGATGAGGAACTGATCGAACGCTTCGTGCGCGCATCCGGCCCGGGTGGACAGAACGTCAACAAGGTTTCCACTGCCGTGGAATTGCGTTTCGATGCAGCCAACTCGCCTTCACTGCCCGAGGCCGTGCGCGAACGCCTGCTGGCACGGCGTGACCGCCGTATCGGCGCGGACGGCACCATCGTGATTTCGGCACAACGGTTCCGCACCCAGGAGCGCAATCGTGAGGATGCGCGCACGCGACTGGCGGCGATGATCCAGGCCGTGCTGACGCCGCCGAAACCACGCATCGCCACGCGCCCGACGCGTGCTTCGAAGGAGCGTCGCATCGAAGCCAAGAAAGGTCGCGGAGAGATCAAGCGCAACCGTACCGCCCGCTGGAACGGCGAGGCATGAGAAAGGTTGTCGAGGATTTGCCGCCCAGCGCACCGCGCCAAGGCAACCGGTTCAGCCGCGCCTTCGGTCGCGCCATCCTGCGTGCGGGTGGCTGGCGCATCGAGGGCACATTTCCCGATCTCAAGCACATGGTCATCATCATCGCGCCGCATTCTTCGGCCTGGGATGCCGTATGGGGCATCGCCGGCATGCTGGCGCTGGGCGTGCGCATCACTTTCATGGCGAAGGCCGAGCTGTTCCGCGGGCCGTTCGGCTGGCTGCTGCGCCGCATCGGTGGCGTGCCGGTAGATCGCAGTCGCGCGCATGGCGCGGTGGAACAGGCCACCGCGTTGCTCAAGGGTGATCGACCGGTGTGGTTCCTGCTCGCGCCCGAAGGCACGCGACGCAAGGTGGAACACTGGAAATCGGGTTTCTGGCACATCGCGCGCAGCGCCGGAGTGCCGGTGCTGTGCGCGCATTTCCACTATCCGAAACGGCAGATGGGGCTGGGGCCGCTGATGTCACTTGGCGGCGATGCGGACGCGGACATGGCGAAAATCCGCGCGCACTATCGCCCTTTCATCGGCAAACGACGCGGCACCTTCTAGGCAGCCTCGCGCAACCAGCGCGCGGCATCGAGGGCGTAGTAGGTGAGGATGCCGTCGGCACCGGCGCGCTTGAACGCCAGCAGCGATTCCATCGCGACGGCACGTTCGTCGATCCAGCCGTTCTGCGCGGCAGCCTTGATCTGGGCGTATTCGCCACTGACCTGATACACGAACGTCGGGCGGCGGAACTGCTGTTTCACCCGGTACAGGATGTCCAGATACGGCAGGCCGGGTTTCACCATCACCATGTCGGCGCCTTCGGCAAAATCAAGCGCCACTTCGTGCAGCGCCTCGTCGCCGTTGGCCGGATCCATCTGGTAAGCGAACTTGTTGCCCTTGCCGAGATTGCCGGCACTGCCGACGGCGCTGCGAAACGGGCCATAGAACGCACTGGCGTACTTGGCGCTGTAGGCCATGATGCGAGTGTGAATGAAGCCGGCACGCTCCAGTGCATCGCGGATGGCGCCGATGCGGCCATCCATCATGTCGCTGGGCGAAAGAATGTCGACACCGGCGGCAGCGTGGGCGAGGGACTGTTTCACCAGCGCCTCGACGGTTTCATCGTTGAGGATGTAGCCGGTGTCGTCGATCAACCCGTCCTGACCGTGCGTGGTGTAGGGATCCAGCGCCTGATCGCTCATCACGCCCAATTCCGGGAAGCGCGATTTCAACGCACGGATCGCGCGCGGAATGATGCCGTTTTCATCCCACGCGATGCGGCCATCGGCGGTTTTGGCGGATGCGTCGGGCACGCCGAACAGATCCAGTACCGGCACGCCCAGCTCCAGCGCCTGTTCGCCCACTTTCAGCAGCTCGTCGATGGAAAGTCGCTCGACACCCGGCATCGAAGGCACAGGCGCGCGGCCGTTTTCCTCGTGCACGAACACCGGCAGGATCAGGTCATTGGCGGTGAGCACGGTTTCGCGCATCAGGCGGCGAGAAAAATCATCGCGACGCATGCGGCGCGGGCGGGCGAGCGGATAAGTCATGGCGAAAGACGGATTTGCATAGAAACCGCCGATTCTAACCCCGCCCGCTCTAGTCCCGCCCTGAACGCGAACGGGGCGCCGAAGCGCCCCATTCAGATCAGACGGCGGGAAATGATGGATCAATCGCGCGACTGCAGCTTGGCGAGCAGACGCAGGAACTCCACGTACAGCCAGATCAGGGTCACCAGCAACGCGAAGCCGCCGAACCATTCCATGTACTTGGGCGCACCGGCTTCCACGCCGGTGTCGATCAGATCGAAATCCAGCACCAGATTCATCGCGGCGATCACCACCACGAACAGGCTGAAGCCGATGCCGATCAAGCCGGAATCGTGGATGTAGGGAATGTTGATGCCGAAAAAGCCCAGTGCCAGCGTGGCCAGATAGATCAGCGCGATGCCGCCGGTGGCCGCAACCACACCGGCACGGAACTTGTCGGTGACTTTGATCAGGCCGGTGCGATAGGCAAACAGCATTGCAAACAGCGTGCCGAAGGTGAGCATCACCGCCTGGATCACGATGCCCTGATAGAGATGCGCATAGATGCCGGAAATGGCACCGAGGAAGAAGCCCTCCAGCAGCGCATAGATCGGCGCGGTGACGGGCGACCATTCCTTCTTGAAAATCGTGACCAGCGCCAGGATCAAACCACCGATCACGCCACCCCACAGATAGAACGGCGCAGCGGCCGTCGGGCCGGCCGCCGTCACGGACTGACTCCACGCAAAGGCCGCGGTCAGCACGGTCAAAAACAACAGGAAACCCGTCTTGGCGATGGTGCCGTTGAGCGTCATCGCATCGGCCGGACGCGACAGCACGGCACCGCTGCCCAGATCAAGAAAGGTGGAATCGCTGAGAACGGGGTTGCCGCTGCGCATCGGAAGAACTCCAAGGATGAATGGCGGCGACGATAAACGGGCTTTTGGCGCATTTTGTTAACCAGAAGTTAAACAACAGGCCGGATAATTTCTCATCCGCGCTGAAGCAGTTGCGCAACAGTGCTAGATTCAACCTCAAGATAGTCAGTCAACTGACTGATGCAATTAAAAATACCCTGAAAATCCGGCCTTGCTCTGGTTTCCGACGATGGAAATGCTGTTCGCCACCCTGCTGCTGCCCCTGGGCCTGTTGCTGGCCTTGATGATCACCAGTATGCGCTACGTCCCCGAAGATACGGTGCTCACCGTGCACCGCTTCGGGCGCTATGTACGCACCCTCACGCCCGGCCTGCGCTTCACCTTGCCGATGCTCGACAAGGTGGCGCATCGGGTACGCCTGGTCGGCCACCAGGTGGAAGTGCCGATGAATGGCAACACCCCGGCACATGCGGATGTGTACTACCAGATCCTCGACCCCGAACGCACCGGCGATGCACTGGAGCATGTCGATGCGCTGGTCGAACATCACGCCACCCAGGCGCTGTCGGCACTCTCGCAGGCCGGAGCGCCCGACAATTCGCATCATCTCGCCGCGCGCCTCAAGCAGGATCTGAACGACGATCTGGCCGTTCTCGGCCTGCGCGTGACGCGCTGCAACCTGCGCTACGACGCCGCAGCCTGACGCCTGCGCATTGCCAGCGCGGGCGATGCTGCCGATACTGGGCGGCTATCCGGTCATTGAGCACGCGCGCGTGAACCCGCTGTCCCGTCTGGCTCCCCTCCTTGAATCCGGCCTCGACGACCTCGGCCTCGACGGGCCCGGGCTCTCCGGGCGCCTGCTCGATTATCTGGCGCTGCTGGTGCAGTGGAATCGCGCCTACAACCTCACCGCAATCCGCGATCCGCAGGAAATGGTGATCAAGCACCTGCTCGATTCGCTCGCTATCGCGCCCTACGTGCAAGGCCGTGTCGCCGACATCGGCACCGGCCCCGGCCTGCCCGGCATTCCGCTGGCTCTCAACAATCCGGAGCTGCGCGTGAGCCTGGTCGAAACCGCCGGCAAGAAAGCGCGATTCCTGCGCGAAGCGGTGCGTCATCTCCGATTGCAACACGTCACCGTGCACGACTGCCGCGCCGAGGACGTACCCGAATCAGGACAGCACGACCAACTCATCGCGCGCGCGCTCGCCACGCTTGACGGTATCCTCGCACTCGGCGGGCATCTGCTCCGGCCCGGCGGCCAGCTTCTGGCGATGAAGGGCCGCCTGCCGGAAGCCGAACTGGCCGCCTTGCCCCCCGGTTACCGGCACCTGGCCGCCCATCCGCTTGCGGTGCCGGGGCTGGCCGCTGAACGGCACCTGGTCATTGTCGAAAAACTCTGAGAGACAAGAAGAATCCCATGTCGCGCATCATCGCAGTGGTCAACCAGAAAGGCGGCGTCGGCAAGACCACCACCGCCGTGAACCTGTCGGCGGCGCTGGCCGAAATCGGCCGCCGCGTGCTGCTGGTGGATCTGGATGCACAAGGCAATGCCACCATGGCCTCGGGCGTGGACAAGCGCGAGGCCTCGCCTTCGGGCTGTGAGGTGCTGCTCGGCGAAGTCCCGGCGCGCGAGGCGATCCGCACCACGGCGGGCAAGTACGACCTGCTGCCGAGCAATACCGACCTCATCGCCGCCGAACTGCAACTGATGGATCTGCCCGAGCGCGAACATCGCCTCAAGATGGCACTGGAACCGATCGTGCGCGAGTACCAGTACGTCCTCATCGATTGCCCGCCCTCGCTGAGCCTGCTCACCCTCAACGCCCTCACCGCCGCCGACAGCGTGCTGGTGCCGATGCAGTGCGAATACTTCGCGCTGGAAGGCATCGCCGCGCTCACCGACACGATGGACGTGGTCAAGCAGCGGCTCAATCCGAAGCTCGACATCGAAGGCATCGTGCGCACCATGTACGACGTGCGCAACGGCCTGACCAACGCCGTTTCAGCCGAACTGCAACGTCACTTCGGCGACAAGGTGTACCGCACCGTGATCCCGCGCAACGTGCGCCTGGCCGAAGCCCCCAGCCATGGCCAGAGCATCGTCGAATACGACCGCGCCTCGCGCGGCGGCGTAGCCTATCTTGGCCTTGCCGGCGAAATCATCGGACGCGAACGCCAGCACATCCGGGAGACCCATTGATGGCCAAGAAACCCGCCCTCGGACGCGGCCTGTCCAGCCTGATCCGCGAAACCGTCGTCGCCAGCGCGCAGGCGCCTGCCGCCGGCGAGCGCCTGACCACCCTGCCGATCGAAAAACTGCAACCGGGCAAATACCAGCCACGCAGCCACTTCGATCAGGAAAAACTCGACGAACTGGCCGAATCCATCAAGGCGCAAGGGCTGATCCAGCCCGTCATCGTGCGCAGCGTCGGCGCCGACCGCTACGAAATCATCGCCGGCGAACGCCGCTGGCGCGCAGCCCAGCGTGCCGAGCTGCGTGATGTGCCGGTGGTGATCCGCGAGATCGAAGACAACACCGCGCTGGCGATGGCGCTGATCGAAAACATCCAGCGCGAAGACCTCAATCCGCTGGAAGAAGCCCTCGCCCTGCAACGCCTGATCGACGAATTCGACCTCACCCACCAGCAAGCCGCCGAAGCCGTGGGCCGCTCGCGCGCAGCGGTCAGCAACTTGCTGCGCCTGCTGGAATTGCCCGAAGCCATCCGCGCCTTGGTGGAGCGCCGCGAGCTGGAAATGGGCCACGCCCGCGCCCTGCTCACCCTGCCGCAGCATCAGGCTCTGGCACTGGCGCAGCAGGCCGCTGCCGAAGGCTGGTCGGTACGCGAAACCGAGCGCCGCGTGCAGGCCGTGCAGAAAGGCGTCCTCGCGCCGGCAACATCGACAACGCGCAAGCCGGATGCCGACATCGCCACGCTGGAGCGCGAACTCTCCGAAACCCTCGGCGCCAAAGTCAGTGTGCAATCTGGTCGCGGCGGACGCGGAAAACTCGTCATCGCCTACCACAGTCATGACGAGCTGGACGGCATTCTGGCGCGGATGCGCGGCTGAAACAGCTCGGCGGCGCTTTCCGCGCACCGCCGCACCAAGCAGCGCCGGCCAGAACGGAACAAGCGCCGGCATTCGCCCCGCCTCCCGGCAAGGGGTAGACTACTCGGCTAGCCGAGGAACTCCCGATGTCGTTCAAAGACCATCTTCGCGAGCTGGTGCACCAGTCCCTGCTCGATCTCAAGCGCGCCGGCACCATCGAACTGGACGGCGAACCGTCCTTCGCGATCGAGCGCAGCAAGAATCCCGAACACGGCGACTACGCCACCAATGTCGCGATGCTGCTCGCCAAACCGCTGCGCAAGAATCCGCGCGAGCTGGCGCAGGCCATTGCCACCAGCCTGCCGAAATCCCAGCACATCGAGAACGTCGAGATCGCCGGCCCCGGTTTCATCAACTTCCGCCTGAATCAAGCCTGCCGCCAGAGCGCGGTGCGCCGGGTGCTGGAGCTGGGCGAGCGTTTCGGCTGGCAGCCGGAAGATTCGCGCGAATCGATCACGATCGAATTCGTCTCGGCCAACCCGAACGGCCCGCTGCACGTCGGACACGGGCGCGGCGCAGCCTATGGCGCCAGCCTTGCGAACATCAAACAGGCCGTCGGCCACACCGTGCAGCGCGAGTATTACGTCAACGATGCCGGCCGCCAGATGGACATCCTCGCGGTATCGGTCTGGGTGCGTTATCTGGATCTGGGCGGCGTCAGCGTCCGCTTCCCGGACAACGGCTACAAGGGCGACTACGTGGTCGAGATCGCCCGCGCGCTGCGCGCGAAGGAAGGCGATCGTCTGATGCAAAAGGCCGTGGATATCCAAGCCGACCTGCCACTGGATGAAAGCCAGGGCACACCGGATGCTCCCGGCGACAAGGAAAAGCATGTCGATGCGCTGATCGCCCGCGCCCGCGGACTTCTGGGCGAAGCCGACTATCGCCTGGTGTTCGATGCCGGCCTGACCTGGTGCCTGGCCGACATCCGCGACGATCTGGCACAGTTCCGCGTCAAACACGACACCTTCTTCTCCGAACGCTCGCTGATGACCGACGGCTACGTCGCGCGTGCCATCGACACGCTGCGCAGCAAGGGCCATCTGTACGAGCAGGAGGGCGCCACCTGGTTCCGCGCCACCGATTTCGGCGATGACAAGGATCGCGTCGTGGTACGCGAAAACGGCGTCACCACCTATTTTGCGTCCGACCTCGGCTACCTGCTGAGCAAGTTCGAGCGCGGGTATTCCAAGGCGCTGTACGTGTTCGGCGCCGACCATCACGGCTACATCGCGCGCCTCAAGGCCGCAGCGCAGGGTTTGGGACTGGATCCGGCGAACATCGACATCCGCCTCGTGCAGTTCGCCATCCTGTACCGCGACGGCGAACGCGTGCAGATGTCCACCCGCGCCGGCAGCTTTGTCACCCTGCGCGAACTGCGCGAGGAAGTGGGCACCGATGCGGCGCGCTATTTCTACGTCATGCGCGGCAACGACCAGCATCTGGATTTCGATCTGGATCTGGCCAAGAGCCAATCCAACGATAACCCGGTGTACTACATCCAGTACGCCCACGCCCGCATCTGCGCCATCTTCCGCCAGCTCGGGGAAAAGAAGTGGAGCTACAGCCGCAATGCCGTGGATGCGGCACGCACGCGATTGGTGGAACCGCAAGAGCAGGCGCTGCTGATGGATCTGTTCCGCTTCCCGGAAATCGTCGAAGCGGCAGCCGAGAACGATGCACCGCAACTGGTGGCCACCTACCTGCGCGAGCTGGCCGGCGCCTTCCACAGCTACTACAACGCCACCGCCATCCTCGTGCCCGAGGAGGAGTTGCGCAATGCGCGTCTGGGCCTGTGCCTTTCAATCAAGCAGGTGCTGATCAACGGGCTGGCATTGATCGGCGTATCCGCTCCGGAGACGATGTAATGGCAACGCGACGCAAGTCCCAGGCGCGCCGCGGCAACCAACGCCGCGTGCCGGTGTGGATCTGGCTGCTGGGTGGCGTGCTGCTCGGCTTGGGGCTTGCGGCCGCATTGTTGAGCGCCGACCGCGATGGCCGCTTGCCGGTGCCCCGCGCCAATCCCGCCGCCACCGCACCGCGCGACCCGGAGC